>JACQYL010000058.1:0-98454 GCA_016208165.1 Deltaproteobacteria bacterium | reverse complement strand
AGGATCCGTGTCCGCGGGCAGATCGGCCAAAATGGCCTCCAGATCCCCTGGAGGAATTTTGGACGCTCAACCGGCGGCTTTGACGCGCGTTGTCAGCCTTTTGGAAGGATCTCCCAAGTCAGTCACCACAATTAAAGATTGATAACCTTGCTCGCCACCTGCATAGATGTGACAATATCGAGCATGTTGGTGGTCTCGCCCACCTTTTTCTTGTCCAGGAGATCGAAAAAGGTCAGGCAGGTGCCGCAAACGAGCACACTCACTCCGGAGGATTCCAGTTCCTGGATGGCCGGCACGGTTTCGGCGCCTGCCACCGTGAGTTTGACACCGTTGTTTACGAATACCAACCGCCACAGTCCTTCCATTTCCTTAAGCGTGGAGAGGAAGTTGACCATCAGTTTCTTGCCCAGGGTGTCGTCTCCATACCCGATACGGTCCGTGGCGATCATGACCATGGTCCGGGCCTGGTCGAGGCCCAATTGCCGGTCGGACATGACCTCGCACTCCTTGGATGCTGGAGCGCTTTCCGCACGATTGCCGGTTATGGTGAACACTCCCGCGTCGCTGGTCACATCGGGTTGAAATCCCCGGGATTGGAGAAAGCGGGACACGTTTTGGCTTGCCGCTTCGTTGTCCACCAGGATTTGTACGGCCTCGACGGTCCGCGATTCGATCAGTTCTTTGGTTCTGAGGACGGGACTGGGACAGGCCAGCCCTTTGCAGTCCAGAATCTCCATGGTCGTTCCCTTCAATCAAATTTATATAGCAATCTATTCACTAAAGGGGAAAAAATAAAATTGGAAATATCGATGAGAAAACAGAGAATAGATCGGAATAATCGATACATTCAGATCCGGGCGACTAGGGAAGCCCGGCCGGAAGTCGGCAGCCGTTTTCTAGGGTGTTTCGTAAGAAACAGGAAAGTAAGAGAGGCCTGGAATAATATAGTTGACTTTTAGTTCGAGGGCGGCTATTATATCTTCAAGTAATCATATAAGCAGAAAAAGCCAAACCCGTCGTGAGGCGGGGACGGAAAGCCGCGGATCTCGAAGAGATGGCCGGGTTGCCTGAGGGTGCCGGGCCTTTTTTGTCTTCTGAAGAGGGGCACTTTGGGAAAAGTGTAGGATAATAGCAGCAGGAGGGCGCCATGAGAAAAGTGAAGGAAACTAACTTGAACAATTTGAAAAGAAACCGGATGTATCGGTTCATGGGCGACTGGAGAAGGATGTCCGTCGCCGTGGCCGCGATAGCCGCCATCGCAGCCTTTTTGATATGCGGGCCGGTCAATGCCTACACCATAAGCGCTGTGCTGACCGGTGACCCGAGATCCGAAAACCCGGACAACATCTTGGTGAATGTGACCATAGAGGTCGACGAGGTCAACTCGCCGAACGTGGCATCCTGGACGGTGGAATTCGACATGGCCGGTGTCCATCCGAACGCCAAGGCGAGCGAATTTTATTTCAACCTGGAAAACAGCGGCAACAAATTCGATAGCGGCAACTTGACGTTCAGCGGCTTCGATCCGTCGACGTGGGCGGTCGTGAGTCCGGCTTCCACCGTGGGTGGCGGTACTTTTACGCCGAATTTTCTCTTTGAAGCTCAAGACACGGGTACCGGACAAAACAAGAATCCTATCCAGGACGGAATTCCCCTCATGTTTGACATGACTTTAACAGCGGGTAACTTTTTGATCAGCGACTTCTTGAACGCCCCGTTTTCAGTCAGCTCCGACATGGTGCTTGGTTCGGGTCAGTTGGGCATGCATGTGCAGTCGTTGAACATGGCGGCGGGAAACGCCACCACGGATAGCGGGTTTGTTTTGGGTAACTACCACGTGGTTCCCCTCCCAGCCGCCGTCTGGCTGTTGGGATCCGGTTTGCTGGGCGTAATCGGATTCGGGCGCAGGAGGAGAAACCGCTGACCGACCCTGAAAGGCATTGATAAAAAGGGCAGGATCCTATGAAAATCCTGCCTTTTTTATTTATTCAGTGTACCGTTCAGGATATTCCTTGCAGACAATTGCACTTCCGGGAGCTACCTGATAGTCTATTTTATATTGTGATTATGCGTCCGGCGGCGCAGGCCGGAATGGTGAGCGAAACGAGCCGGTTCCGGCCAAGGCGCTTTCATCCGTACGCACCAGCTTAGGGTCCTCCGCGTTTTCCTCGCGGGACGGGACCTCCTTCAAGGGGCGACGGCAAGGAAAACGCGGATTTGAGGATGAGCGGCATGGATTACAGAACAGCCCTCAGAAACAAGCTGGAAGAAGTTCTTTTTCGCGATAGGGAAGCGCCGGCGGGAAACGTACTCCAAGGGATCCGACACTGGTTCCTCAACTTGCTTCGAGCCATTTATATCGGAATCTATAAGAGTTTTGCGGACCATGTTCAATTCAAGGCCTACGGCCTTACGTACATCACCACGCTTTCGATTGTGCCCATGCTCGCGGTCTCGTTCTCGGTGGCGAAAGGATTGGGTATGGCGGAGGCGCTGCGCGAGGTGCTTTTCAGCCACGTGACAGGGGTCCGGCCCGAGGTTCTCGAAAACATCCTTCAATATGTGGAAAACACCAACGCCCGCACCATTGGTATTGTAGGCGTCGTTTTCCTGTTCTACACGGTCACCGCCATGATCAGCGCCATGGAGCGAGCGTTCAACGAAATCTGGAACGTCGCGGAACAGCGGCCGTTGTACAGGAAGTTCACCGATTACATCAGCATTGTTACGGTGTGCCCGCTGTTGCTTCTAGTTGCCACGACGGTTACGGCTTCGCTGAGCAGCAACGCGTTCGTGGAATATCTAATGCGCGTGCGTTACCTGACGACGTTGGTGACATTTTCGTTGTCCATTGTGCCTTACGTCTTGTCCTGGCTGGCCATCGGCGTGATTTATCAGCTTCTTCCCAACACACGCGTGCCCGTGGTCAGTGCGATTTCCGGGGGCCTCATAGCAGGTATCGTCTGGCAGCTCGTGCAGAATCTGTATATCGCTTTTCAAGTCGGTGTGGCCAAATACAATGCCATATACGGTTCCTTCGCCAGCTTGCCGCTGTTTCTCATCTGGCTCTATTTGAGCTGGCTCATTCTGCTTTTCGGAGCCGAGATCGCGTACGCTTTTCATGGCTTTGGCAAGGTTCATCCGCGGTACTTGAGGAGCAGGGAGAAGTCATCCGCCGAAGCGCTGGTGATGAAGGTGTACTTGCTGATGGCCAAACGGTTTTACGCGGGTGAACCGGCCTGGCCCGCCAGGGAATTCGCGCTGCGCTTGGGCGTGGACCAGGAGCTCGTGAACACGACTCTAAGTATGCTAGAGAAAAGCAGGCTGGTGGTGAAACTGATCGACTCTCCTCCAAGATTCCAGCCGGCGAGGGATCTGGAAACCATATCCCTGGCCCAGGTGATGACGGCGGTTCGGGAGCCGCTGGATATCTCGAGGATAGATGATCCGGCGGAGAAACGTCTCGAAGAGATTCTGCGCGACGTCCGTTGCATGTCCGTGGAAAAGCTTTCCCACATTTCGGTGAAGGAACTTATCACCAAGCAAGTCCCGGATAGTTGAAATGTACGCACCGAACGCTGAAATCAAGGCTTCTGAAAAAAAATCGAAAAGACCGTCTCACCCCTTGACACCGCTAAAACCTGTTTTACCTTGAGCAAAAAGTTTGCCTTTTTTTGCTATCCGTCGTCCATGGCAAATCGCGATAGAATCCCATTCGGGAAATAGATATAACCGTATATCAGGAGGTGAAGGTGGATGAAGATCAAACCGCTTAACGACAGAGTGTTGGTCGTCCGAATCGAGGAAGAGCAGACAACCGCAGGTGGAATTATCATTCCTGATACCGCCAAGGAAAAACCGCAGGAAGGGAAGGTCATCGCCGCGGGTCCCGGCCGTTTGACCGAAGAAGGCAAGCGGATTTCGATGCAGGTCAAAGAAGGCGACAAGGTTCTGTTCGGCAAATACGCGGGAAGCGAAATGAAGCTGGACGGAGTCGAGTACCTCATCATGCGTGAAGACGATATTCTAGCGATCTTGGGTTAGGGGGAATAGTATGGCTGCAAAGGATATAAAGTACGATATGAAAGCCAGGGAAAAAATGCTTGCCGGCGTCAACAGCCTGGCGAACGCCGTGAAAGTGACTTTGGGCCCCAGAGGTCGCAACGTCATTCTCGAGAAGTCCTGGGGTTCGCCGACCATCACGAAGGACGGCGTTACCGTGGCCAAAGAAATCGAGCTGGAAGACAAATTCGAAAACATGGGCGCCCAGATGGTGAAAGAGGTGGCGTCCAAGACTTCCGACGTGGCTGGAGATGGTACGACAACCGCGACGCTGCTGGCTCAACGCATCTACCAGGAAGGTTCGAAAATGGTGGCGGCGGGTCACAACCCCATGTCGCTGAAGCGAGGTATCGAGTCCGCCGTCGAAGTCGTCGTGAGTGAACTCAAGAAATTGTCGAATCCCACCAGAGACAAGAAAGAAATCGCCCAAGTGGGAACCATCTCGGCCAACAATGATTCCACGATCGGAGACATCATTGCGGAGGCCATGGAGAAGGTCGGCAAGGAAGGTGTGATCACGGTCGAGGAAGCCAAGAGCATGGAAACCACCCTCGAAATCGTCGAGGGTATGCAGTTCGACAGAGGATATCTGAGTCCGTATTTCGTCACCGATCCGGAGAAAATGGAAGCCGTTCTCGACGAGCCTTATATCCTGTTGAACGAGAAAAAGATCAGCAACCTGAAAGACATGTTGCCCGTTCTCGAACAGATCGCCAAAATGAACAGGCCGTTGTTGGTCGTTGCCGAGGACGTGGAAGGCGAGGCCCTGGCCGCGTTGGTTGTGAACCGGTTGCGCGGCACGCTGAAATGCGCCGCGGTGAAGGCTCCGGGTTTTGGAGACCGACGCAAAGCGATGCTTCAGGACATTGGCATTCTTACGGGTGGACAGGTGATTTCCGAGGATCTGGGCATCAAACTCGAGAACATAAAACTGAACGACTTGGGAACCTGCAAGCGCATCACTATCGACAAAGACAATACGACCATCGTTGACGGCGGCGGCAGTAAGGCCGATCTCGAGGGACGTGTGCGACAGATCCGCGCCCAGATCGACGAGACTACCAGCGATTACGACCGGGAAAAGCTTCAGGAGCGACTGGCGAAGCTGGTGGGTGGCGTGGCTGTGATCAACGTGGGCGCTGCCACCGAAACCGAGATGAAAGAGAAGAAAGCCAGAGTCGAGGACGCCTTGAACGCAACGCGGGCCGCTGTGGAAGAAGGCATCGTGCCCGGCGGCGGCGTGGCTCTGCTGCGCTGCGAAACCGCTCTTGAGGCTCACAAGCTGGAAGGAGAAGAGAAACTCGGCGTACTTATCGTCAAGCGAGCTCTCGAAGAGCCTGCACGCCAACTGGCGGAAAACGCCGGTTTTGAAGGCTCCGTGGTCATTCAGAAAATCAAGGAAGGTAAGGGCGCGTACGGATTCAATGCGGATAGCGGTGAATACGAAGACTTGATGAAGGCCGGTATCATCGACCCGACCAAGGTGACCCGTTTCGCCTTGCAGAACGCTGCGTCCGTGGCGGCGCTGCTCCTTACGACGCAGGCCATGGTGGCGGAGAAGCCGAAAAAGAAAGAAGCTAAAGGCGGCGGCGCCGGTATGCCTCCCGACATGGGTGATATGTACTAAACGGAATTCCATTTCAGCGATCATAGATATCTCCGGACGGGAATCATCCCGTCCGGAATTGTTTTCCAAGAACCGCCTTTCCAAATGAACGCACCTCACGATCAAGGTCCCACCAAAAGCACTGCCGAAGGTACTCCGACGGCCCGAGATGAATACGAGGTATCCGAACACGTGGAGTCCATGAAGCCCGGTCGCGCCGATCGAAAAGAGTTGGAATCGACCATCGGCAGCGAAACCGTCATCCAGAGAATTCTGGATACTTCCCATCCCGCCCAACTCGTCGGAAAACTCGCGGAAGAGGATTTCTTCTGGCTGGTTCTGGACGCAGAGCCCGATTCGTCACTGGAAATTCTGAGGTTGGCTTCGGAAGATCAGTGGACGTATGTGTTGGATCTGCTGATCTGGAACAATGAGGGGCTCGATATCGACTCAGCCGTGGAATGGTTCGAACGACTGTTTCTGGTGGACCGCAGCCGCTTGACATCGCGGTTGTTGAACATGACTCCGACCTTGCTGACCGTGTTCCTCTCGAAAACCATCCGCCTCTGGGTGAGGGGGCATGACGAACCTGTGGATCTGAGCGGGCAGGAGTGGTTCACTCTGGACGAAGTATTTTACCTACGCTGCAGGCGCAGAAAGCATCGCGTCTTTATCGAGGAACTACTGAAGGAACTGGCGGACTCTGATTTCGACCGCTACTATGCCGTTATGTTTGCTTCCGCTGAAATCATTCCAGCGGAAGAAGAGGAAGGTCTCAAAGATCTCAGGAATGCGCGGCTGGCGGATAAGGGGTTTGTTTCCTGGGACGAAGCCATGCTGATCTACAGCCACATCAAACCCAGTCAAATCTATCGAAAAGTCCCTGTTTCCGAGTACTTCTCCGAATCCGACGAGGAACCCGGCGAGGGCATCCCCGTGACGCCGGTTCTGCTGGCGGAATCCCGCGACGCTTTCTCCAGGGCCTTGTCCTCGATTTTGGATACCGATACGCTCGATCGGCTTCGCCTGGAATTTGCGGGCCTCTGCAATATGGCGTTGAGCGGTGAAGGGTGCGCGCCGGACGAGGTTTCCGTGCTAAAACGGGTCTATCGAAAAGCCTCCGGCATGGTAAGCATCGGAATCGAGAGAACGGACGCGGAACCCTCCGTCGTGTTGCAGGAAAACGCCCTTATCGATCTATTTCGATTGGGATTCAGCGCGGTGCTCGATCTGAAGTGGAAGGCGGAGAAATGGTGGAAAAGCAGTTGGGCCCATGGTCAGGGATTATCACTGTCGTTCTGGGATAGGTCTTTGGAAGGCATGCTGCAGGGTCTTTTTCGAAAGCGCCCGTTACGCTATGACGCCGCATCCGAATCCCAACCGTTTGTGGATTTTGATTCCGTGGAAGAGGTGCAAGCGTGCGACAGGAAGCTGGATACACTTGAAGCGCTGGACGCGTTTCTGGAGGCTTCGTGCAGACAACCGATACCGGACGGTGAGAGAGAAGACCCGTTCTTTACATACAAAAGATGTCTATATACCATCTGGGCCAGGAGTTCTCTCGATTTAGATCCCGTGTTGAGCCCCTTGACCGCCTCGGATCTGAATCGTTTCTTCGATCGCATGGCAGAGGCGGGCGGCGAGGTGTCGGCTTGGTCCGGGCCGGAAGTAATGGACGCGTTCTTCGATGCGCTCAAAGCGCATATGCCCCAACTATCTTCCGATCATTGGAGGCGCGTGCGGGCCGTCTACAAGGAGTTGCTGGATTCCGTCCGGGATGCGTTCGGTAAGGTGAAACGGGCGGATCTGGACGCCCGGTACGTGGACTTGTTCCGGGTGTGGCCCGGGCGGGAAGAGACATCGATTTGACCCTGAAAGTAAACGAGATTTTCTATTCCATCCAGGGGGAATCCACCTATGCCGGACGCCCCTGCGTGTTTGTCCGACTCACCGGATGCAACCTCCGCTGCTCCTATTGCGATACCACGTACGCCTACCAGGATGGTGACGTGTGGTCGTTGAAGGATCTTCTGGCGCGAGTGGGCTCCTATTCGTGCGGCCTGGTCGAAATCACGGGAGGAGAGCCGCTGCTTCAGGATGAAACGCCGACTCTGGCGCGACGGCTTCTGGACGCCGGTTACCGCGTGCTCGTGGAGACCAACGGCAGTATCAACATTGAATTGCTGGACCAGAGGTGCGTTCGAATCGTGGACTTCAAATGTCCGTCCAGCGGAGAGGCGGACAAGGCGGACTGGGATAACTGGCATCGGATGGGGCCGGAAGACCAGGCCAAATTCGTTATCAGCAATCGGACGGACTACGAATTTGCCGTGCATGCTCTGAAACGGCTTTGCGACAATGCGGGACCTCGGTTTCCCGTGCTGTTCTCGCCAGTGTTCGGGGCAATGGAGCCTCGAACGCTGGCCGAGTGGATTCTTGAGGACAGCCTGCCGGTTCGGTTGCAGCTTCAATTGCACAAACTCATTTGGGGCCCGGTCGCCAGGGGCGTGTAGGCCTTCGAAGTCGCCTGACGCGCCCGATGAACGTTCGATCGGGGCTTGATGTACACGTGTGCTACGTCGCCCTGTCTCGATGCCGATCAGGCTGCGCGAATTCTCCCGATGAGATCGATCTTCCCACTTCCGGTGTGAACCTTCAGTTCGATGGGCTCAGGGGGGCCTGTAATCTCTGGGTCCGCTCTCCGGCCTCGATGGATCTCCCGCCAAAATAGGCCCGCGCTTCCTCGACGTCGCGGGCGATCTGTTCGGACAACTCTTGGACGCTCGAGAATTTCATTTCGTTCCGCAACTTGTGAAGGAAATTGATCTGTATCCGCTCGCCGTAAATATTCTCGTTGAAATCGAATAGATATGCTTCTACAGATAGGCGTTCCAGACCAAAAGTAGGGTTGTATCCCACGTTACACACACCGGCATACGTCTTGCCCCGCAGGATGACCTCCACCACATATACACCCTGCCCCGGCATGATTTCTTGGCCGGTTTCCATGTTGGCCGTGGGAAAGCCCAATACGGCTCCCCCTACCTTCCGGCCGGGAACGACTTTTCCCCGCATCTGGAAAGGCCGTCCTAGAAACTTCCGCACCTTTTCCATGCCACCCTGCTTGATAAGGTGGCGAATCGTGGTGCTGCTCACTCGCTCGCCCTCGAACTCAACGGCGTCCATCCGGACCACCCGGAAATCCTGTTCTTCGCTCATACGCAGCAGCAGTTCCAGGTTTCCTTCCCGTTTGTAGCCGAAAGCATAGTCGTGACCGATGACGATGGCCTTCATGCCCAGGCAACGGCATAGAATTCCTTCCACGAAGTCCCGCGCTCGGATTCGGGAGAACTCCACGGTAAAAGGAATCACGACCACATGGTCGATGCCGTATTCCCTCACGAGTTCCAATCGTTGCTCCAGACTGTTGATCATTGGAGGGGGCAGAATGGAAGCGCTATGCACCACAGCCAATGGGTGCGGGTCGAATGTCACGACAACCGACTCGCCGTCCATCTCTTTTGCCAGTTGTTTGATATGATCAAAAAGCGCTTTATGGCCCACATGTACGCCATCGAAGTTGCCAATGGTAACCACGGCCTTCTTAAAGGGATGCCTAATTTCAGAGAGGCTGTAAAACACGCCCATGTTGTGGATCCTTTTATATATTCATATTCGATGGATTCGTAAGAACCCTTTTGATCAATATATAGCCTAAGAAAATCAACAGGTTAGAGACACGAAAGCGGGTTTTTACGTACTCATCCTAGTTGTATATTCGCATTCAGAACCTGTCCGGAAGCTTCCGAGGGTTACTCTTCCGTTCCTTCGAAATCTGCTCGGTCGGTCGATGTACACACTACCATACCCGGAATCCGCGCGGACTACAAACCGGGACCGGGCGCTGAGGCATTCATCGGACTCGCCGGGTTCCAAGACCTCTTCCGAACGGAACCTCGATCCTTCGCCGGTGCAGACCCACCGTCGCCGGTCGGCCAAACACTCATTTCGATCGCTCTGAGACGCTCCATTATTCTTGACAAACGACAAGAAAGACTCTATTAACGAAAACGTTCGTGCCGAAGTGGCGGAACTGGTAGACGCGCTAGGTTCAGGGTCTAGTGGGCGTATGCCTGTGCGAGTTCGACTCTCGCCTTCGGCACCATGAAAACAACAAAAGGCGCTCCTTCACCTGGCTGCGCCTTTTTTCGTTTTCAGTTACGTTGTGTCAGCCGGGTTTTCCTGGACCTCCGAGTGCCTCCGGGCACACGTTTTATAGTCCCGAAACGCATGGATGTCAACTTGGCCGAGCTTTTTTGCTACCAAAAAAAGAGGAACGCGTCATGAAAACGGCTCTACTCATTATCGATCTGGTGGAAGACACGTTTGGAAAGCACAGTCATTTACCCGTAACGCAAGCCGCTCTGGCCATGGTGCCCCGAATCAACGAGGTTATCCGCGCTTGTCGTCAACGTGGCTTGCCCGTGATTTTCTCGACGGACAGCTTTCTCGAAAACGATTTCGTTTTTCAGGGAAAGATGAAGCCGCATTCGATCAGGGGAACCCGGGGAGCGGAGGTATACTCCGGATTGGACCGGCAACCCGGTGACGTCGTATTGCCCAAAAGGAGGTTTTCCGCGTTTTACAAGACGGACCTGGACCAGTCTTTTCGCCTGTGGGGGGTGGACACCGTGGCAGTGACAGGCATCGCCACTCACGTGTGTGTGCTGGCTACGGCTCTGGACGCCCTTTCCAATGACTTCAAAGCCATTATGATCGAGGACTGCTGCGCCTCCATGAGCGAAGACATGCACAACAACTGTCTGAACTTATATCGCAGGAGTCCATTGTTTCCCCTCTTTCAGGTGATGCCCTCCCAGGAATTCATGGAAAAGATCGGCAGCGGCGAGCAGGGGTGATGAGAAGCCCCGCATTCCGGTTCCTCATCGAAAGGTGGAAACGCTTCTGAAAGGCGAAAGGCGAAGTCAGCCCACCGGGAACGTGGTCCGCGGCGTCCCGTGGACCACGTTCGAAGATCTGGTAAAACGGTGAGAGAACTATAGAACGGCTATCCGGAACGTCTCCGGGGGGGGCGCTGAAATTAGAATCCCATCAAGAAATCCAGCTTGAAGTCGTCGACCACACCCTTTTCGTCAAAATACACATCAAGCACCTGATGGTCGTACTCACGCTTGTGGGTCTTTTTCTGCACATACAGGTAACGCCAGACGGGTTCCGGTCCGTCGGTGAAGAACTTACCGTCAGGGCTTCCGAACCAATCCTTGATCTCGTCCTTTGTTGTCTTGCCCACTTGAATCTCGGATACTTTGGAATCATCGAATTTCGTGCAGTCAAGAGCGGTCGAACTCATGTACTGGACACCGTACAGAACTTCCTTTTTGAAGAAGAAGTCAACTTGCTGGATGGCGTACACATCCGGCTGGCAAGCGTTGTCGGATGGGTCTCTGTAGGCGTAGCTGATCTTTGTGAGACCGGTTTCGGGCGTGTATAACTCGTGAGTCAGGTCTTGAGTTCCGTAAACGCCTTTTATCTCGTCCATGGTAGTCTCGCCCAGCGTAAACTGGTCGACTGCCGCTTTCGAGATCCGTGATGGCGCCGCACAAGCCATAAACATGAGAGCGATTATTCCAAGGGTTAACATGCCGACCAAGATCCGTTTCATCTCATTCCTCCTTTTCTGTGATTTTGTGAGTTCCAAGGATAGGAGAAACCCCTCTTTGAGTCAACTGCTTTGTAGAGCGTGCACCAAATCGCAAGGCCGCTTACCTCCTGCACTTGAACCAACGCGGACCAGGTCTTATAGTCAGATAAATTCATAAAAGGAGACGTTGAATGCCTCGAGTCGACGACTACCAGCATGCCTTCGAAATCGCGCAGAAAGAGCTGAAACAGCAGGATCCGGCCGATGTGGCCAAACGGAGCGGGGCGACCTATGTCGAGGACGGCGAAGGCGCCGTATCACTGACCTTCATCGATCGAGGAATCGTTGTCCGCTTCAGTGGCATGCAAATAGAAATGGAGAACGATTCGGACGGAGGCGAGATCCCGATTCAGGAAAAGGTTCTGGTGCTGCACTATTTACTCGGCGCACAGGGACAGGCGCCCTCGGGCCGGTTGATCACCTATAGGGAAATACCGTCGGGAGAGTTCTATTTTCCCGCCTTTAAAAAGCGGGCCATAGATCCCATGGTGGCCGTGTTTGGACAAAAGGGTGAAGCGTTTCAATCGCTGGCCGCCGAACTGGGGGGATCCCGTCAGACCGACCTCTCGGGGCTCGCTTACCGTTTCGTGCCGGTCCCGTTGGTTCCGATCACGCTTCAACTGCACGAGGCGGACGACGAATTTCCGGCGTCGGGAAACGTGCTTTTCGATGAGACCGTTTCCGATATCCTGTCACTCGAGGATGTGGCCTGGCTCTCCGGCATGATCGTGTACCGGCTGATGGGAATGCTGCGAAACCGTAAATAGCGGGTCTCCATGCGCGCTTTCAGCGCTTTCTTTGGTAAAGCGTCAAAGATATAGGTACCGAACAGGAGGATTCGATATGAAATTAGCCATCAGCGGCAAAGGCGGCGTTGGGAAAACCACCGTAGCCTCGCTCATTATCCGCGCTTTTAACGAACTCGGTAAACGGGTTCTCGCAATAGATGCCGATCCGGACGCCAACCTGGCCAGCGCATTGGGTATTCCAGATGCGGACAAAATCGTTCCCATAGCGGAAATGAAAGACCTTGTCGAGGAGCGTACGGGCATGCGTCCCGGCACGGTGGGCGGCATGTTCAAAATGAATCCCAAGGTGGACGACCTGCCGGAGAAACTCTCTGCCAAAAAGGACGGGATCTTGCTCATGCGCCTCGGAGGTGTCCAGAAAGGGGGAGGAGGGTGTATCTGTCCGGAGAGCACCTTGCTGAAGGCCCTCATATCACATATCGTGCTGGCCCGAGACGATGTCGTGGTCATGGACATGGAGGCCGGCATAGAGCACCTCGGCCGGGGTACGGCTCAGGCGGTCAACAAACTGATCGTGGTGGTCGAGCCGGGCCAAAGGAGCGTGGAAACCGCGCGCCACATCCGGCAATTGGCCTCGCAGATCAAGCTCGATAAGGTGGCCCTGGTAGGAAACAAGATCCGGGGAGAACAGGATCGGGAATTTCTGAAAAAGAACATGCCGGACTTCGAGTTCCTGGGATTCATCCCTTATGATGAGGCCATTATCGAAGCGGACCTCAAAGGGGAGTCTCCGTACGATCAGGACACGGAGGCGAAAGCCATCGTACGGAAGATGATCGACTCCATTCAGTCCTAGATCGGGTCGGAATGGGGAAAAGAAGGGAAAAGAAGGGGTCAAGTCTACTCTTGGCTCTTGCTGACCCTCTCTGATGGTTCTTCGAATAGACTCATCATGGCGCGGCTATCCTTCTTAATGCTCCCATCGTCTGTATGGGCATTGTCCTTAGGATACGGGCGCCTCAAAGTGTATCGGAACAAGAGCCAAGAGCAGACTTGACCCCTTTCCTTTCTTCACCGTATACGGCCCGTTCCAAAACATCCTCCGCCGTATACCCATCGAGGGACAGGAACGCCATGAACGCTCTCCTGCCCGGAATTAACTCTCCGAAATGCGAATGGAGCCCCAAAGCCCGGGCCCCGTTGGACGTGGCCATGGCCATGATGTCGCGGGGCGAAAGATTCGGTAGCTGACGAGCGAGGAACGCCGCTTCCTTCCACACGTCCAGATCGTCCACACTGGCGAGGCTGTCCGTTCCCAGAGCCGGTCGAATGCCCGCTCTCAGCATGTCTTCCACCGGGGGCATGGTTCCGTACATGCGCATATTGCTCCTCGGACAGATACATACGTTGCAGCGTGCTTCCGCTAATCGGCGAAGATCCTCCCAGACGGCCAGTCTCAGATGAACGGCCAACGTCCTTTCGTCCAGGAGTCCCAGTTCGTTGGCGTACGCGACCGGCGTATCCCGTTGGGTTCGAGGGAGAACGAGAGTGATGCCCCGTTCGCTTAGAAAGTCGGCCCACTCGCCCTTTCCCGTGCGGATAAATGCGGCTTCCTCTTCCGACTCCGCCAGGTGGATGGAGAACAGCAATCCCTTTTCCTTCGTGCGTTGTTTAGCGGAAACGAGCGTTTCCGAAGGCGTTGTGTGCGGTGCATGACCCGCCAGGGACAGACCCGGTTCACAGGACGCGGCGTTGAGAAGCGGCTTGCTCAGGGACGCCCGGGGCAACGGCGAACCACCCAGCACCTCCCAGAGAAACCAGCCGCATAGGTTCGCCTGCCTCAGCCTTTGGATGCCCGCCGGGCCGGCGCCGATGTCCGCCACGCAGGCGGTCCCTCGGGAACACAGGTTCCTTGCCGCGGACAAAGCTTCTGATTCCGCCGCTTCGGGATCCATCCGCCCCCTTTCCTGTAGGAGCGAACGGACCCAGGACAGAAACGTTCCGGACCCGTGCACCCGGCCCTTCAGAGCGGACAGATCGAGGTGGGTATGCGCATTGATGGCGCCCGCCATGAGCAGGCCCGTACCGTGATCCGTCACGCGACGGGAGGAGGAGGCCGAGCCGTTTCCCCATGGCTCTACCCTCGAGATGGTATTCCCGACCACTGTTACGGCGCCGTTTTCGATGATGCGATCCGGGGTCATCATGACCCATTTGGCGCGATGCACTCGTGGGGGAGGAGAAACGGTTTCTTGGTTGCGGGTGCTTGAATGAGAATCGTCGTTCATGTCGATCCGGTCAGGTGTCCAGTCGTCAGGTCTTGGGCGGTGCGCCCAAAACCGACTTAAAAGATTTGGGAGGGGAGCGCGAGGGGAACCCTTTTCAAAGGGTTCTCCTCGGTCCGATCAAATCAGGTTATAGAACGTATCTCTTTTCGCCGGTGTGAAGTTCGCGTCGCGGATGAGGCGCACCATATCCTGTTGCGACAGACGAAAGCGCACCCCTGCCGCGGCCACGACGTTCTCTTCGATCATGGTGCTGCCCAGGTCGTTGGCGCCGAAAGTGAGAGCGATCTGTCCGATTTTTGCGCCTTGGGTAACCCAGGAGGCCTGAAGATTGGCCACATTGTCCAACACGATTCTCGAGATGGCCAACATACGCAAGTAGGCCACGCCCCCCAGGGGGTCCACCTTGATCTGAGTATTCCGAGGTTGAAACGTCCATGGGATAAACGCGGTAAATCCGCCCGTTTCATCCTGCAGGTCCCGGACTCTGAAAAGGTGCTCCAGCCGCTGTTCGGGCGTTTCGATCTGGCCGAACATCATGGTGGCCGTGGTGCGGAGCCTCAGTGTATGGGCCGTATGCATGACTTCGAACCACTGATCCGCCGTGCACTTGCGTGGAGACACTTTGCTTCTCACATCATCCACCAGGATTTCGGCTCCCCCGCCGGGTATGGACCCCAGGCCCGCGTCGATCAGTGCGATAAGCACTTCCCGGATGGTGATTCCCTCGATCTCGGCCATGAACACGATTTCGGGCGGTGAAAACCCGTGCACGTGAATGGGGAACCGTTCCTTGATAAAGCGGAGCAGGTTCACATAATAGTCGAGATGAAGTTCCGGATTCATGCCTCCCTGAAGCAGAATCTGAGTGCCGCCCACATCGATGGTCTCTTGAATCTTCCGGGCCAGTTCCTCGCGGCTGAGAACGTATCCGTCCGGCGATCCCGGTGCTTTATAGAATGCGCAAAACCGGCATCCGGACACGCACACATTCGTATAGTTGATATTCCGGTCCACCACGTAGGTCACGCGCATGTCGGGGTGAAGGGCCAGGCGGCGGCCGTGGGCCAGTGCTCCGAGGTCAAGGAACTCCGCTTGCGCGTACAAGGCCGCGGCTTGGTCCATGCTTACACGGTGTCCGTCTTTCACGCGTTTGATGATTCCTTCAAGCGTGGGCGGCATGCGCGCTTCCTTCCACGGACCCATAAAAAGCGTCCCGTTCCACCGGTTCGAACCCGGCTTCCTCGATCAAGCCTCGGAGCAGGGACCTGGAGACGCCCTTGGGGCTCTCCGCGCCGGCCGTGTGGGAGATTTTTTCCTCGACAATGGTGCCGTCCATGTCGTCGGCTCCGAAAGACAGGGCCACCTGCGCGAGTTTCAGTCCCAGCATGACCCAGTAGGCCTTGATGTGGGGAAAGTTGTCGAGCAAAAGGCGCGCCACGGCCACGGTCTTGAGATCGTCGTACCCCGTGGTGGGGGGCAAGTGAGACAAGCGGGTGTTTTTTGAATGAAAGGCCAGCGGCACGAACGCCATGAAGCCTTCGACTTCGTCCTGCAACGCCCGCAATCTCAGAAAGTGCTCCACCCGTTCCTCGACGGTTTCCACATGTCCGTACAACATGGTGGCGTTGGTCCGGATGCCGGCCCGGTGGGCTTCACGCATGACCTCGAGCCACTCGTCGGCGCCTATTTTGCGCGGAAACAGCTCTTCCTGTATCCGGGGAGAAAACACCTCGGCCCCGCCGCCGGGCATGGCTTCCAAACCGCACTCTTTCAATCGCCGGAAGGTATCCGCCAACGTGCTTCCGGTCAATTTTGCCAGATGGTGGATCTCGACCGCGGTAAACGCCTTGACCGTGGCGTGGGGGCGCACCTTTTTTATCCTCCGGACCAGGTCGAAATAGTAATCGGCCGGAAGATCGGGATGTACGCCTCCCACCACGTGAATCTCCGTGATGGGTTCGGCCTCGCGGCAGCGGAGAGCCGCCTCCACGTCGTCCAGGGTCATGAAATACGCGCCTTCCCGGTCGGCCTCTCTTCCGAACGCACAGAATCGGCAAAGGTTCTTGCAGATATTGGTGTAGTTGATGTGCTGGTTGTATACGTAATACGCTTTGCGCCCGTTGGCGGCCAGACGCGCCCCGTGCGCCAAAACGCCCAGCCCCAGGAGGTCGTGGGTTCGATACAAATGGTTCCCGTCTTCCGCGTCCAGGCGTTTGCCGGCCTCGAGCTTTTTTTCGATTTTCCGCAGAGCGGGATCCGTGGGTTGTGCAAACATGATGTTCCTTTTCATTACTCTATTCTAATGGGGAACTCTTCTTTATCCCCACGATGCATGGCTTTCTCGATTTCAGCCGCCAACCGGGGCAGAGACATCCGGTCCGTGGAGAGCTTCAGGATCGAGCACTCCTGATACCAGGGTCTTCTGTGTTCGAGGAGGCTTCGCACTTCCTCTTCAGGCGTCTTGTCCGTGAGGGGAGGGCGCTGCGCAGCCGTGTTGGCGTCTTTGCTCATGCGTTGGAGGATCGTATGGATGTCGGCGGTGAGCCACACGGTATAAAAGTCCCTTTTCAGCGTCTCCCGGCATTCGGGCGTTTCGATGATGCCTCCCCCTGTGGCCACGACCACCCGTTCGTGCTTCGAGAATTCGCGCAACAGCTCGGCCTCGATCATGCGAAACGAATGCCATCCCTGTTCGCGCACCAGATCGGCAATGTCTTTGCGCGCTCTTTCCTGGAGCACCTTATCCAGATCCACGGCGCGCCATCCCCATTGTTGGGCCAGGATTTGCGCCAGGGACGACTTGCCGGTGCATCGATATCCGATCAACGCCAGCCGAACTACGGCGTTAGCTGAGTGAGCAACGGGATCTTCAAAGTGGTTACGATCGCGCATGAGACAGCGTCAGAAAGCGGTTGCTTTTGCCTTTCAGAATGGTTATTATTGACCATGTGGTCACTTAATTGCAAATCCTTTTTAAGCGGTTAGGGATGACCGCGTGGTCATTAAAGATGATGTGTGAATCACGTACAAACCCCAAAGTCCGCGTCGGCCGGATCCGATACATGAATTCGGACCCCGTGTACTATCATCTCGAACAACGCTCCCCCTCGGACGAATTGGAACTGGCGCCCGGCGCCCCGGCATGTCTGAACCGCCGGGTCCGAATCGGCGAGCTGGACATCAGCCCTGTTTCCTGCGTGGAATACGCCCGCCACTTCGAACGATACCTGATCTTGCCCGACCTGTCCATATCGAGCTTCGGTCCGGTGAGAAGCGTTTTCCTGGTCACGCAGATGCCGGTGAACGAACTGGACGGGAAACGGATCTGGGTGACCGAAGAGTCGGAGACTTCGATCGCGTTACTCAAGCTGCTGCTCGAGAACGGCAAGGGAGTGCGGCCGCGGTACGAGACCGTTCGGATTCATCCGGAAGTCCTCCGGAAGGAACGGCCGGATGCGGCCCTGGTCATCGGAGATCTCGCACTCCGCATGGGGACCAACGGCGGTTTTCAATATCGCTACGATCTGGCGGATTGGTGGCGTGAGGAGACGGGACTCGGGTTTGTCTTTGCCCTGTGGGTGGTGCGCAGGGAGTTCGCCGAGGCGCATCCGGATCGCGTGCGGAGAGCGCTGGAAACCCTGCTCGATTCCAAACGCAAAAGCCGTGTCGCCCTTGCCGACGTATCCCGCGCCGCCGCCGCGCGAAGCGGCCTCGATGAAGGCCTCATCTACAGTTACATGGATCGGCTGGTCTTCGATCTCGATCCCCCGCTGATCGAGGGGCTTCGTGCGTTTTTCGATAAGCTCCACGCCCGGGGCGTGCTTCCCGAGCCGGTCCCGCTCCGGTTTTTCGATGCGTGAGGGAGGTGGAACATGCGCTCTTTCAACCCCCGTCTGCGACATATCCTGGATCCGACCACGGGTCGGACCGTGATTGTCCCTCTGGATCACGGGTTCACCGCGGGTCCGTTAAAGGGATTGGTTTCCATGAGGGACGCGCTGGACCCAATCCTTCAGGCGCGGCCCAACGCCGTGATCCTCCACAGCGGCATGCTTCGGGAGCTGCCGTGGGACTTGCCCGCCGACGTCGGCATCATCCTGCATCTGTCCGGCGGCACGAACCTGACTTCATCCGGAATCCGCAAAGTGCTCGTAGCCAAGGTGGAGGACGCCCTGGGTCTGGGCGCGGACGCGGTATCCATTCACGTGAATCTGGGAAACCGGTACGAGGCGGAGATGTTGGCCGATGCCGGGGCTGTTGCATCCAAATGCCGGACCTATGGTCTGCCGCTCCTGATCATGGCTTACGTGCGGGGAAAAAAGGTAAAGGATGAATTCGATCCGGGTCTGGTGGCGCACGCCGCCCGGCTGGCTTCGGAACTGGGCGCCGATGTGGTCAAAGTGCCCTATACCGGTTCGGTGGAGAGTTTTCGATCCGTGGTACAAGGCTGCTGCGCGCCCGTGGTGATCGCCGGAGGACCCAAGATCGATCGGGAAGAAGACCTGATTCGCTGCGTTCAGGAGGCCATGAAGGCGGGCGCCGCAGGCATATCCATCGGCCGCAACGTGTTCCAGCATCCGAATCCCAAACTGCTTCTCCGCCGGCTGAGAACCATCGTGCACTCCAACCGTTCCCTCGCCCACGTGTCCCACGCGGCTTGAGGAACGGCCTGCTATTCGGAATTCAGCGGCCGGAAGGAACGTTTCGTAAAAGAAACACTCTGAAAGAACCTCATTCCATCCAGCGAGCGGATCCGGTCAGGCTGTCGCCGATGATGACCTGGTCCGTCATGCCGACGAAGAGCCCGTTTCCAACGGTGCCGGTGATGTTGTTGAGACGCATTTCCAGGGCCGCGGGATCGTCTATACCGTCAAAATGCACGTCCAGAAGCAGGTTGCCCAGGTCGGTAATCACGGGTCCGGCTTTGTGGACCGCCATGCGCAGCTCGGGTCTTCCGCCCACTTTTTCCACGGCCGCCATGACCGCGTACAGGGCCACCGGAATGACTTCCACGGGCACGGGAAAACTCCCCCCCAGCCTGGGGACCAGTTTCGAGCTGTCCACAATGACTACAAAACGATCGGCGAACCCGTCCACGATTTTTTCGGTAACATGGGAGGCGCCGCCGCCCTTGATCAGGTTTTTTGAAGGATCCACCTGATCCGCGCCGTCAATGGCAATGTCAATGCCGGAGACATTGTCCATGGAGCGCAGGGTTATGCCGACTTTCCGCGCCAGATGAGACGCCTCGTAAGAAGTAGGCACCCCCTGGATCCGGAGCCCTTGCTCGCGCACCCGCCGTCCCAGCTCCTCGATCACAAAGGCTGCCGTGGATCCGGTTCCGAGCCCCACCACCTGTCCGTCCTTGACGAGTTCAACAGCCGCCATTGCCGCCAGACGTTTTTCTTCTTTCGCATCCCGTTTCTTCGTCGATTCCAATGTGAACGCTGCCTCCGATATTGAAGTGATTGTACCGAGCATGGAAAAAGGGCTCCCTCGACGGGAAGCCCCTTGTTGAATTCGGCTGTGGCCAAAGGGCGAGGCTAGAAGCCTGCTGGAGCATTGCTCCGATTGCTTACCATGCTGTTGAAAAACGCGATCTGCGGCGTTGCGCTTCATCCCTCGTCACTGCGACGTACTCTATGTACGACTCATTCCTCGAGATTCGCGCGCCTTGCATCTCATCGTTTTTCAACGGCCTGTAATAACCCGGCTTTTTCAACGGGCTGTTACTAGGATTTCGGCTCAAAGAGTATCGGCGCGCCCAACTCATCGAAACTGAAGTTGTAGAACACGTTATGACCGTTATAGTCGAGCACCCGCAGGTCGTCTGTCTGGTTGAGGTCTCCAAGGATGACGTCGTAGTGGTTACCATACTTCTTTTTACACAGATCCACCGGCACTTCGTACGCGATGAACTTGTTGATGCCTTTCTGACGAACCTTGTCTACGAATTTGGGGTCCGTAAAACTCTTGTACGTAGTCAAGATCAGGATCGGACCGGTTCCTGTGAACAAGATCCCTGCCAAGCTGTTCATCACTCGGCCTCCTTTCTCGAAAGTTACGTTCGGCGGGCCCGAAACCCTCGCCTCGCCCTTTCCCAGGCGGCTTACAACGGTCACAGCATTCGCTCTCGCTTCCTCGGGTCGGAAATTCCGTCCCGACACGGATCTCTATTCCGCACCGCCTTATATGTATAATAACACAACGCACCGATCTTGACCACACACGTGTGCGCGAATCAGGCCGGCGCTTGAAATCGGGTGACTCTCGAGAGAAACGTTCGGGTGATGGGGTCGGAAGGTCGGGAGAAGACCTGTTCCGCGGGGCCGTACTCGACAATGGCTCCGTTCGCGAGGAAAACCGCCTGGTCGGCTGCGGCCCGCGCGAATCCCATTTCGTGCGTAACCATGATGATGTCCCTGCCTTCGCGTTTCAACCGAGAAATGACTTCCAGCACCTCCGCGGACATCTCGGGATCCAGAGCGGACGTGGGTTCGTCAAACAGCAGGACCCTGGGTTTGATGGAGATGGCCCGCACGATGGCCACCCTTTGCCGCTGTCCCCCTGAAAGCTCGGCAGGCTTCTTCAACGCATGATCCTCGAGATGGAAGTGACGAAGAAGCTCCCGGGCCCATCGTTCCGCTTCGGAAGGGTTGTACCCGTGCACCTTCTCCAACGGCAGGGTAATATTTTCGAGTGCGTTTAAATGAGAAAACAGATTGAACGCCTGAAAAACCGTTCCAATGCCCCGCCGGTACTGGATCAGCTTGGGTTCGTCGTATTCGACCTCGAGTCCGTTAAGCCGTACGGTTCCGGAATCGGGCCTTTCCAAGCCTCCGATGATACGCAGCAGGGTTGATTTCCCGCCGCCCGACGGCCCGATGACGGCCAATGCTTTCACTTCGCCCGTATCCAGAGTCAGCGAATCGAGGGCGATTTGGCCTTTGTAGGTTTTGCACAGAGAGTGCAGCTCAAGTCTCATAGGCGAAATTCCTCTCGAGATGCCGGCTCCACAAGGATATGGGTAGCGTGAGTATCAGATATCCCACCGCCAATGGGATGTAGCTTTCGAAAGCGCTGTACGTGAAGGCGTTTATTTCTTGAGCGTTCAAAGTGAATTCGCTGATGGAAATAATGGACAGGAGAGAAGAATCCTTGATCAAGGACACGAATTGTCCGGCCAGAGCCGGTAGGATCTGCCGGATGGCTTGAGGAAACACCACGTAGCGGTAGATCTGGCGGCGGGTAAATCCAATGGCTCTGGCCGAGTCGATCTGGGACTTTCCGACGCTTTCAATGCCTCCCCGTACGATCTCACAGATATACGCCGCGCTGAAAATAGACAGAATCAGGATCCCTACCAAATACCTGTTGCGGATCTGAAAAGCTTCCGCCACAACGTAGAAAAAGATGAGAATCTGAACGAGCAACGGGGTCCCCCGGATCAGCTCGACGATCAGTTTGCTCAGGTAGCGCAAGGCCAGCATGCGGGAGCGTTGAGCCAATGCCAGGAACACGCCGAGGCATGCGCTTGTCGCCAAGGCTGCGAAGGAAACCAGGACCGTTACGCACCAACCTCGGACGAACATGGGCCAGTAGCGCCCCACCGAGCTCCATGCCCAATGGTAGGCCACGCGGCTGAAAGCAAAATAGAACAGGCTGACCATGAACAGGAAGGCAAGGAACGCATTGAGACACCGGACGGCGCGCGAAGGAGCGGATTCGTTCCCTTCGTATTCGAGCAGGAAAAGGCGGTGTAAAAGGCGTTTTCGGTTCGAACTCACGGCGGAGCCCTATGTGTAGGTCGGATCGTCGTTGTATCGAACTAGATACGGGGGACTTCCTTCCATCAGAAGTAGAAAGGATATCCCATACGGCGGAACGCTTCTTTTTGCTCGGACAAGTACTTATCCGCCAGGCGGTCGAAGCCTCCGCTTTTTCTGAAGTGGCTAAGAAAGCCGTTCACCTGGGTGCGCAGGCGGTCAGTTCCCTTGCGCAGGCCGATAGCCCAGGACTCCTCTTGAAACGGTTTCAACAGCGCCACGGTGCGGTCCGGATAGCGACGCCAGGTCTTGTATATGGACATCTGGTCGTAGATGAAGGCGTCCGCCTTTCCTTGAACCACTTCGAGCACGCAGGCGGCCTCCTTGTCCAAAACGAGAACCGTCGCGTTACGAATATGAGTTGCAGCGTACGCATGGCCCGTGGTTCCTTTCTTCACGGCCACGGTTCTTCCTTCCTTGTCGGCGTCCGAAATGGAATGAAGGTTCGAGTCTATGCCGACCAGCAGGCACAATCCGGTTTTCAAATACGGATCCGAGAAATCGATGGATTGCCGGCGTTCCGGAGTAGCGGTCATGGAAGAGATGATCAGATCTATTTTTCCGGTCTTGAGTGCGGGAATCAAGCCGTCGAAGGGGATATTCTCGATCCGGACGGGTCGGTTCAGATAAGCGCCTAAGGCATGCGTCAGGTCCACGCTGACGCCCGTAGGGGACCCATTCGAGTCGGTCATTTCGAAGGGAGGGTAGGCCAACTCCATGCCGACGATCAGAGGATCCACGCCGGCTTGCCGGGAGCTGCATCCGGCCAGGAATCCCCCCAGGGTCAACACCAGGCCCAGGTATACCCAAGTTCTTTGCGGCGGACTCGCCGAGGAGGTTACAGACCGGGACACGAACCCGCCCCATATGCGCCGATACATGTTCTCACTTCCTTTCAACTTCCAACGCTTTCGAATCGATTCGGACCTTTCGTCCGGCGACGAACAGCAACAGTCCGCCAACGAAAAACACGGCAGTAAGGACCCAGAAGCTGGGAGAGAGGCTCTCGTTCGCCCTCCAGTCGAATAAAATCATACCCGCGGCAAACCCCATATTCAAACAGATGTTCTTGATGCTCAGAATGGTGGCGCGAAAATCGCTGGGAATGCGACTGTTGATTTCTCCTTCCACATTCACGGTGACGAAGAACATGCACGGCGCCAAGGCCAGCGGAAAAACGACACCTAGGAACGGAACCATGGTGCTCATGCCCGCGAAACTCGCCAGCGCCAACCCGCCGACCACGAGGGCCGATCCGTTGAAACCCAAGGCGGTGTCGATGCGATAGGCATTTTTCGAAACAATGGACCCAACCAGACGGATTCCCACGCCGATGGCGCCGAACCAGGCCACCGGAATCAGAATCTCCTGGAAATATAGAGAGTTATGCACCATGGCGATTCGAATGCCGGAGTCCACGAGAAACGCGAACAGAATCAGGAAGAGGATCTCCCTGCTGTCCAGAACGATCTTCAGGCTGCTGCAAAACATGCTCCATTCGGCGGCAAAAGTCGCTTTTTGCTTCAATCTGGGGGTCTCCCGGAAGAACAACGACCCGATAAAGGTGACGACCATGCAGACGGCCGTGAACCAGATGGGGAGCCGCATGTGAACGGTGTACAGGAGGCTGCCGGACACAGCGGAAACCGACCCGAAGATCAGGGTCTGGTATTGGGCCTTGCCCAGGGCCTGTTTGTACTGATCCTGCCGCCCGGCTTCTTTCAGGGAATCGTACAACAAGGCCGAGTCTGCTCCGGATGCGAGACTTTCGTTGAATCCGCTCAGTACCCGGTTTAATGCAAAACCCCAGAAGGTGGTTGAAAGGGCGAACACCAGCATTTCGATCACTGCGAGGAAGGCCCCTAGACGCAACGTCTTGGTCCTGCCGATCAGATCCGCCACGATGCCGGACGGCACTTCGAAGAAAACGATGCTGAGGGACCAGATGGCCTGCAGCACGGCAAACTGCTCGATGCTTACCCCCGCGTCCAGGTAAAACAGAGCGAAAACCGGGTAGTAGAACCGCATATTGAAAAACACCCGATAAAGGGCAAACAATCGCACATTGCGGTTCCAGGACGCTAGATCGTCGGGCTGCGTCTCCAAGGAAGAAAAGCCTCCTTTGATGTATTTAACAGGCTGTTGAAAAACGCGATCCGCGGTCACGCCAACGGCGTGACGCTTCATCCCTCGTCACTGCGACGTACTCTATGTACGCCTTTCCTCGGGATTTGCGCGCCTTGCATCTCATCGTTTTTCAACGGCCTGTAACAATCCGGCTTTTTCAACGGGCTGTTAAAGGGATATGCCGGCGTGTCAAAACACGCCGGATTCCCCTGATCGGATCCACCGAAGAACGTCGTCCCCGGACATCCCTCCAAAGCTGTTGACGTATTGCTTTTAAGGGCGGCCGGGAAGCGTTTCGAAATCCCGGAAACGGCGGGACCCCGAACGTTTTCGTTCGCTCGCCCATATGCACACAATCGACGGAAAGGGTCAATGGAAACATCGCAGCCAAGGCGTGTCGAAGGTTCATTAGGACTGAAGGCTTGATTTCCGAATTTCAGGATCTAGTTTAAAAGTAAATACGTAAAGACGGACGGGGTCTTATCAGACCATGCGTTTAACCGGAAACCGTGTAAATGATGAGGAAGCGAGCATGTCGGCGTCCATTCATATTGTCTGTGCTCATTGCGACAGCGTGAACCGTATACCAGCGGATAAACTCGGTCTCAGACCGAATTGCGGTAAATGTCATCGAAAACTGTTCGAAGCGCACCCGGTCTCTTTGAGAGGACAAAGCTTCGCCAAGCACGTCAGCCGAAGCGATGTTCCCGTTCTTGTGGACTTTTGGGCATCCTGGTGCGGGCCGTGCAAGATGATGGCCCCCGCGTTTGAGAAAGCAGCCCAAATGCTTCATCCGCGCGTGCGCCTGGCCAAAGTCAATACGGAAGAGGAGCAGGCTTTGGCCGGAAAGTTCGGGGTCCAGTCGATTCCCACCATGGTTCTTTTCAAGCATGGGCGGGAAGCGGCGAGAGTTTCAGGGGCCATGTCCGCGGACCAGATCGTGGGGTGGGCGCGGGGGCGCCTTTAACCTGAATCAATGAATTCAGATACTGGACGAGGAATACATGGCCATTTATCCCGAATTGGAGGACTTTGTGAGCTCCACGGCAGGGGCGCGGGTGAACGGGTACGTGGCTGGATACGGGACTCTCCAAGGCTTGAAATCGGAGTTGGACCGTCTGGGGTTGTCTGCTGAAGCGAGCAAACGATTGCTGCGTATGGTAGGCCCGCGGGAACAGTATACCGGAGGGGCCGCTTTTGGAAAAAAGGCCCCCCCGACCTCGCTCCTGCGACTTCGAGAGGGCGCTGGGCAGTTCCCCTTGAGGCGAATCATTTCTCGTCCTTGAAACCTTCTTTCACGCCTTCTTTGACTTCCTTGTATCCTTCTTTAATCTCCCCTCCGACTTCCTTGAATCCGGACTTGATCTTGCCGCCCGAGTCTCGTGCGGTTTTACCCGCATCCTTCACGCCCTGCTTGACGTCTCGAATCCCCTGTTTCACGTCTTCAGCCAGGGCTTTACTGCCCGTGCCGATGGCCTCTTTTGTTTCCGATACGATTCCTTTGTTTTCATCGGCGGCGGATGACTCGTTCGTGGGTTGAACCGGTTCTCCCGCGTAGACGCAGGTCAACGTCAGGACCATCACTCCCACTACCATCGAGACAACGGCTAAACGTTTCATATCGGCCCTTTCCAGTTGGTTTTTCAGGCGTATCTTTCCCAGCTTTCGGTAGCGAACCGTTTGATCTCGTCCACCGTGTCGACCAGAGCGGGAAACACGTTATCGCGGAGATCGCCGGCCACCGCCACCAGCAAAACATCTTCACCCGGAAGGAGTTCACCTTCTTGATATTCGACCAGGACCTCGACAATACCCGGCCGCTTTCTCGCTGATTCAATGATGTCCGACAGCCTTTCCGTATTCATCTTAACATGAAACGACGCGACCGGAAGGCCATCCCTGGATGTTCCCCGCACCACGCCGCGATGCGAGGCGATCATACCCACTCGGGAAAAATCGGTACTGGAACGAATCCGCTCGTGTAATGCTTCCAGGTTCATTGGAATCTCCTTTGGCCTGATTTCGGGCGGGTGTCGGCTCCGTTCAACAGATCGAACGATTCAGCTTCCACGCATGGAGAGCCGCCCGGACGAGTCCGAAACAGCCGCTCAGCATCATGTCTCCGAAAGGCGCGGCCGGATGCACATCCCCTGTTTTGATCAGGGCCCGTTGCGGGCCGGTTGCCAGCATCGGCGCGTTTTCAAAATGGTCGTTCACGCCCTCGGAATAGACGACACCATGTCCCATGTCGGAGTACACTTCTTCAGACGTTAGGAGGCCGTTTCTGAAACGCTGCAACTGATCCATGGCCTTGGCAAAATCAAGACATTCCGTGTGGTGTTCGTAGATTCCGTACACCCGGCCTTCGGCAACGAGATAGGCCAGTGTGTGGGCGTTACCCACATTTACGACCATCAGGCCGTCTCGAATTCTGGAAACAGCCCAATCATCCAGCATGGCTCCCATGATGGCCGCCGGACCGGTGTCCACAATCAGCGCGTCGGGTCGTATCTTGTGAATGGCGCCCATGCGAGTATTTTCCGGGGGAGGAGTTGCGTAGACCAGATCTTCAAGCTTTCCTCCGGCGTCGAGGAACCGTTTCCATTGAGCGAATCGCATTTCCCGGTTGCTGATGTTCGGAGAAAACCCGTGATCCTGCACGGCCACGATCAACCTTCCGGGAAGCGTCACCTCATAGGCATCGAGAAGTCGATTCAAGTTCTCGATATCGAGATCGAAAAGCCGAATCCTCTCCGCCAATTCCGGGGCTTCCTCCACGATTTCGACCCCCATGCGACGAACATACTCGATGTTGTCGTGGAAGGTTGCGGCCGCTTCTTTTTCCGCGTAGGCTTTCAGTCCGGCATCCAGATGTTTCTTGAGAGCAACCGTGTTGGACCCGCCTCCCATCACCGTTCCATACAAGAAGATCGGACGTCTGCGCGAGGTGGCCCGGGATATCCGTTTCGCCACAATTCGGGTAGGCGAAGGCAAGACAAGCTTGGCGCAGTTTTCGATGCGATCTTCGGGGGTCCACAGGAGGAGATCCTGAGTGCCTCCTCCTATATCGATGGCAAGTATAGCGTCCGCGTGCATTGAACCAACAGCCTTTCGGGACTCGATTCCGCGAAATTCAGCCTCCGATGCCCCACATACGCCGGTTGAGCGCGGGTGTGGCTTCTTCCGCCAGGCCGTGCCCCCGGGGCTTGTTGGCTACAGCGCGATCCATGATATCAAGGAGTTCCTCGTCTCCCGCTCCGTTGCGCATCGGCGATTTCAAGTCCGTCTCTACGTTGGAGAAGAGACACGTTCTGAGCTTGCCTTCGGCAGTGAGTCGCAAGCGATTGCAGGAAGAACAGAATCCGTGCGTAATGGCGCTGATAAAACCGATCGTCCCTCGCGCCCCGGCCAGTTTGTAACGCGAAGCCGGTCCATCGGTGGTTGAACGGTCCAATTTCGACAGGTCTCCTAATGCTTCAATGCGCCGGAGCAACTCCTCCGCCGGGACCACCAGGTCCGAGCGCCAATCTATGGGGCCGCCCAAAGGCATGTATTCGATGAAACGAACATGGTAAGGGGCGTCGTATGTCAACCGGGCGAAATCCAACACTTCGTCATCGTTCCAACCTTTGATGACCACGACGTTCAATTTGATGGGGTCGAACCCCAAGCGTTGCGTTTCGCGAATGCCGGCCCAAACTTTGTGAAACACATTCCTTCCGGTAATAAACTCGAACCGCTTGGGATCGAGACTGTCCATGCTCACATTCACCCTGCGGATTCCGTTCGCCCATAGTCTTTCGGCGTATTCCTCGAGAAGGACGCCGTTGGTCGTCAGTGTTATTTCTTCCACCCCCGTCTTAATCGATACATGATGTATGAATGTGGGGAGGCCTTTTCGAATGAGGGGCTCGCCACCCGTGATGCGGACTTTTCGAATACCACGTTGTACGGTTAGGCGAATGATTCGCAAGAATTCTTCATACGTAAGTATCTCATCGTGGGGAATTCTTTGAATTCCTTCCTCTCCCATGCAATATCGGCATCTAAGATTGCAACGGTCCGTGACGGATAGCCGGAGGTAATTTATGCATCGCTCCGAAGTTCCAACGTTCGAGTGCCAACTCAAAACAAATCTCCTGCTCGACTTCCAATGTGTACTAACCTGGTATTAAAACTAGGGTTGCCACAGCATGAAGTCAAGCGTCTGTGCCAACCCTCCGCCCGGGTTGCGAGAGAAACCGGGTTCAAAGCGTCTTGTCGCGAGATAAACGTATGCTCAGAACTCATTCCAGACACCCGATTCGTCCTGGACAATATGAAATAGAGAACAAAAGCCCGCCACATCCATGATCGCCAGCACGGCATCGGGCAAGCAGCACAATACCAGCTTGCCCTTCGCCCTGCGCATGCGCTTTAGCAGCAGCCATAGAGTCTGCAGGCCGGCGCCCGCCATGCTCTCCAATCCGTTGAAGTCCAGAACGAGCTTCGTAACGCCGGAATTCAACAGTGCATCCAGACGCTCCTGAAGAAGTCGAGCCCCTTCCCGATCGAGGCGTCCCCGGAGACGGACCAATTGGACCCCTGAGTGCTCTTCCACCGTGGTCTCGATCATAGCGTCCTTCTATCAGGTTCTGAGATTGCATTCCCGGACGAGGCGTTCACTGAAACGGAGAATGAAATCCATTTGCTCCCTGTCCGCGTATTGGATACAGGAACAGTGCAGCGTCTTCCGGCTCCGGACCAGCAACTCGATTTTGACCCAGTTCTTGCCCGTCTCCAGGGCAAAACAGAAAGGCCTGCAGTTTTCGTGCGTGCACTGTTCACCCGTTAAGAGATCGTCCGGAAACTCAACGAAATAGATCTGCTCTATGGGTCCCTGGTCAGCGTGTTGCCGTAGGTGCTCCTCCAATCGCTCCATGTCCGAGGAACTGATTTCATCAAACAGAAGTTGTCTCATTGTTCATGTCGTCCAGTCGTTTACCGTGTATGTATGCGTCCACGATCGAAAAAATCCAGACGCACAGCAACAGGATAACCAGCACCATCAGATACGTATGATCCTGCTCGGACATCGCACTCGCCAGTTTTTGGATGATCTGCGGGTCCGGACTCAAGTCGGGCGTGGTCTGAAAAACTCGATTGAGGTCCACCAGAACCTTCATTAGGATCAGGAGGAACAACACGGTCGTTCCCGCGATCAGAGCAATACCCTTGATCGGTTGGCGATTTAAGACTTGCCCTGTTCCCGGCAATACCAGACCGCTGACTAAAGGAGAAATGAGCCTGCGTTTCATAAGCTGTCGATCCTGCGTAAAATCGTCTATGCGGGACAACCAAGGCGCCTACGCACCGAAAGTCGCTCCAGACCTTCACGGAATTCGAGATCCGTGACCGTCCGCGAAATCGGTTTCGTGATGAGGGAGGAGACGCCCGCGGCCGCGGCTAGCCGTTGTCCCGGCTTTCCAATGGCGTAAACCAAGGCATCCCAACCTCAGCGCCATACCCAAAATGATGCTATTATGGCCCACGACGCCTTGCCTAGCAAGGGAAATCACCTTAGACCCGCCGGGCCGCGCCGGCATTGCGGCCGGCGGGATCGCGCGCGTCTGCGGGTTTGACAACCAAGTTCCAGTTATGCGACGATGCCTCTACCATCATTGCCCCTATCGGGTCAAATGAACTTGAGGCTGGGAGGACCAGTTTGCTCTCGGAGATTCATTTGTACCGGATCGCGGATGAACGCGGAGCCATCCCAACGCCTTTCATGGGGGAGGCCAAAAACGGTTGAGGGGATCATCATCGGCCGGCGGCAAGCTTGGGAATTGCCCCGCCGATCTCCTTTTTCACTTTAGAACGGCACCTCTCATAGGAGGATAGGGTTATGCGCCTTAGCAGACGCCGATTCTTGCAGCTATGCGGTGTGAGCGCGCTATTCGGCCCCAGCCTGAGCCTTTCCGGGTGCAGCGACTCGACGGATGAAGGCGTTGTTCCCACGTCTGCAGAGGGCTCGGCCATGGCCCCGCCACGGCCTGCTCAGTTTATACGATTGAACGATCTGGGCTCGGCTCCCAATGCGGAAGGCGCAATAGGGACCGCGGGGCAATTGATCTCCTTCGGACAGATTTCGGATACGCACATCACGCTGGATGATTTTAGTGTGACAGGCAACCTGGCCCTTGAATCCCTGTTGGATTCGTTCGGAGACAATATCGGTTTCGGAGGTCTGGATCGGCCTCAACCTCAGGAGCGTTATGACGTAGACGTACTCCAGGCCATCGTAAAAACCATGAACGCAGTCGTTCCTCCATTGGACCTCATTGTGCATACCGGTGATGCGATCGATGCGGGGGTCATGACCGAGTTGGTCTCGTTTCTCGGCGAAATCAATCAGTCCGGGCTGCCCTGGCTCCAGGCCATCGGTAATCATGATCGACTGGCCTTGGGAAACATAAGGCCAAGCTTGGCGGAGAACCTCTCGAGTCTGGATTTTGTGGACACGGGTCAATTCATCCGGGAACATTTTTTCAGACATCATGTACCCACGGAGTTGATGTTTGGTTCTATGGCCATGGGTTTTGATTTTGGCCCCGGTTTTAACGGAGACCCCAACAGCGTGAAGGGGTTTTACGCATTCAGCCCTGTGGCGCCTGTGCGTGACGTGTCGAACGTATTGGTTCAGCCCGGTGTGAGGTTTTATGTTCTCGAGAGCACCCTGGACGCGGGAAGCGCCGAAGGCGGGGTGAGCGACGAACAGATCTCGTGGCTGGCAGGCCAGTTGGACCAACACACCGATTCTTTGGCCATCGTAATCAGCCACCACCGTTTGAACGACCTCACGATCGGCCGTGACGACCTGGTGGGCGTCCTGTTTGACCATCCTCAGGTTATCGCGGTACTCAGTGGCCACGATCATACGCACCGAATCCGGGCTTTTCCCGTGAGCGGGGAGCCACACCGCGGATTCTGGCAGATTCAGACGTCATCGCTGATTGATTTTCCTCAGCAAGCCCGCATACTTGAAGTGATTAACAACGCGGACGGGACCGGCATCATCCGCACGTTCGTATTCAATCAGCAGGCGACGGGTCAACTCGGCGAAAATGCCCGAGCCTCTTACGAATCCTCGATCGATGATCCTTTCAATGGAGAAGGGGCGGCGGAAGACCGCGACGTGGAGCTTTTGTTTCAGTTCCCCCAGATGACTTGAGCCGATAGGAGAGAACCTGCAATGGATTGCCTTTTCTGCAAGATCGTTTCCGGAGAGATTCCTTCCACAAAGGTGCTGGAAAACGAACATGTGTTGGGCATTATGGACATTCAGCCCATGAATCGTGGCCACTTGCTGGTCATTCCCAAGAAGCATGCGGCAAATATTTTGGAAATCGACGAAGAGGGTTACCGCGCGGTGGCAGGAACCATTCATCGCTTGGCCCGTGCCGTTGAGAAGGCGTTGAACCCCGACGGAATGAACGTGCTCCAGTTAAACGGCGCTGCGGCCAACCAGGAGGTGATGCACCTGCACATGCATCTGGTGCCTAGATGGGAAGGGGATGGGCTGACGGTGTCCCAATGGAATCCGGAGCCGGGCGACATGGCGGCCATAAAAGAGACGGCGGATCGGATCAGAGCGAAACTTTAAGTCTATCCTCGGCAGGGTGAAACCGGCGTTTGTCCACCCACGGGGACGTCGGTTTGTCTTACTGAGGGACAAGCGATAGCTTCCTGACCGGATGCACGTCGGACGTATTGAGCACCAGCCGTCGGGTTTGGCCGGACATCGGAAAAGCGGATGATCTAAGGATGCTTCTTTTCCTGTTCGGATATGAATTCCTCCACCAGGCCGCACAGAATTTCCATGAGTTCGTCGTTGTCGGAAGGAAGGGAAACGCCCTTTATCCGGCACGCGTCCGGCAGGTATCTGTCGAAGTCGTACAAGAGCTCCCACGCCGGGCTCAGATCCGAAGAGGGAATCTTCAACCGTTCGAGACGACTTACCAACCGGATGAAGGCGTCGTTCCACCGTTCATACTCGGACAGCCCGGAAAACGCTCTCCATTCCTCCACCGACCATGACTTCGATGTCACGGCGCCCCGGCAGAAGTCCGGGAGATTCTGTAGATAAACTCTACTGATTCCCTCCTCGACGGATATAGCCCGGCTGAGAGGGAAGTTGCGGCATGCTCCCGGGCGGTCCGGGTAGACATTACAGCCATAAGATCGAAGGAAGACACAGCGGCCGTTGGAGTCCGGTTTCAAGACCACGGCAGGCGGACCGCCCGAGGGGACCCGCTCGATGAAACAGTAGGAATCGAGGAAACGCCCGGAAGTGATCCCGAGCTTTCTGCAAAGTCGGAGCAGGTCATACGGCGTCAGTTCGAGCCGCATCCGACAGCATTTTCCGAAACAACTCAACTTCTTGTGACAGTCGAAACTAAACCGATCTCCCGGACCGAGGAGTTTGCCTTTTTCCTTCATACCTTCGCTTTCCCAGGGTCGAATGTGACATGCGAGCTGTGGATTTCCCAAAAAACGGCACAATGAAGTTTGTCCAATGCCGAGCCCTGCCGATCCGTCGTTTCCGCGTGAACCTGTTTCGTCTATACCAAGGGTGAACCCAAGAAACGGATGAATTGTTGGAGCAGATCGGCGCCGAGTTTGTCGGACAAGTCCTGTGCCATGATTCGGGCCGCATTGGCGGGAGTGTACTTGTATCTGTGCGATCTCGGAGAGATCAGGGCGTTAAACATATCGACCATTCGTGTCACTCTGGTCAGGTGGCGAACCTCGTGCCCTTTGAGTCCCTTAGGATACCCGCTACCGTCGATACATTCGTGATGTTGTAGAATTAGATTGAGAATTTCCACGGGAATCCGAGCCGATCCTTTCAATAAAACATAGCTCAACAGCGGATGCTTCTGGACGGTATTAAGCTCTCCGGCGGTCAGTTTTCCCGGTTTCTTCAGTATCTCGTTGGGTATTTTGCCCATTCCAACGTCCATTAACATGGCGCACAAAGACGCATTTCTTATGGCTTCCTCACCGGATTTCGCAAAAGCAAGGAACGCCGCCGCAATAATACTGTTATTCAGGGCATGGGAATACAACGAGTAGTCGTTTCTTACAAGTCCTACCATGTTTGACAGTATTTCGGAGTCTTTAACTACGATATCTATGCTGTCTATGATTCGATCTATAACAGGTGATATCTCCTGCTTCGACGGATCCAAAGTATATAAAGTATATATGTTTGAATACGCCGTATTGTATATTGCGTTGGCTTTTTGTGACGGCTCGCATTTTCCATCGAGAATGGATATGACTTTTTGGCGTAGGTATTCGTTCAATTCCTTAGAATGCTTCTTCTTTACGTATAGATTCGTAATACCGAGGTCCAGCAGTTGTTTCTTTGACTCCGGCTTAAATAGGGTCCCTTTATGACAACAGACAACCATTTCCACGTCGCTGTTCGCTTTGGATGCCTTACAGGCATGGAGGTCAAAGTCAAGAGGATCTTCCGAGCCCACCAACTCGGTCCTGAGGGGCAAGTATCCCCACGAGTCCGGATCAACTTTTACGCCGATGTCACTGCTAAGGACACTGGATGGCGTTTTATTCACGTAAGGTACTCCTTAATGGTGCAAATCGATCCAAGGACCGAACATCAAACCTTCATCTTAAGATCGTTTGCCGCGGTCATTTGATGAATACCGACCAGTCGGATCGACCGAGGTTTCCGGCCTCCCCGGCGGGAAGGCCCTCATCGTAGAGTCGACTTGGCTGTTTCCGGCAGCTTCAGGACGACAAACAGCGAAATCACGGCCGTTGCGACCAGATAGTAAGCTATTGAGAGATCATCGTGCGTCTTTTCGATGAGATAGGCCGCCACCATGGGAGTGGTGCCGCCGAACACGGCAAGGCAGAGGTTGTAACCGATCGACAAGGCGCTACATCGTACGTGGGCCGGAAACGACTCCGCCATGGTTGCCGGTCCTGTTCCAAGGTAGATTCCGACCAGGACGGCAAAGCCGATTTGCCCGATTTGAATCCAGAAATAATGATCATGGTGCATCAACCAGATCAGGGGGTATCCGAATAAGACCAGTCCGACCACGGAAAACAACAGAAGAGGTTTTCGCCCTATACGGTCCGAGAGGAAGCCGGCTGAAGGAATGACCAACAGCAGAACGAACATGCTTATGGTATTGATATCCATTGCTTTGGAGGCAGGTATTTTCACAATATGAATCAGGAACGTGGCCATGTACACGAAGATCATGTAGAAAGCCACGGCGTTTACGATATTGAATCCGACTACTCGGAGCTCAGTATACCGGCCACGGCTCCAAAAATACTCCAGCTTCCCATGAACCCCCTGCTTTTATGATCTGCATGCTCGACAAGAAACACGATGGAGGTGGTGTATTCGCCTCCCACGGACAACCCTTGCGCCATCCGGAGCAGCACCATGATAATGGGAGCAGCTACACCGATCTGGGACGCGTCCGGGAGCAAACCCACGAGAAACGTTGGGATGGCCATCATGAAAACCGATAGTGTGAGTGCGGCCTTTCTGCCTGTTTTGTCGCCCACATAACCGAATACCAGTCCGCCTACCGGCCGCATGAGAAAACCGGCTGCAAAGGCGCCGTAGGCGGCGATCAAAGAAGCGACCGGGTTTTCTGAGGGGAAGAAAAGGCGTCCTATGATGGGAGCGAAATAGCCGTAGACGGCAAAGTCGTACCACTCCATGACATTTCCGGACAAGCCGGCGAAAATAGTGCGATTTCGGAGTGAGAGGGAGGACGGCATCGTGTTGCTCCTTATCAGCGCGAGCAGTAGTTCCAATCCGCGTATTTACGGATCCAATTAGAGCAGGTGACCGGCTGCACCGGATCAGCAGGCGGCTCCAAGGCTTCTGAACAATAGCTTCTCCCGATATGGCCTTCAATCACTTTTTGGCTTTCACCGCGTAACCGGGCCGAGTATGGTTCAACGGAGGCATGAGACCGGACAAATTCAACGCTGTTGTGGGACGGACTCCTCGCCGATTTGTTTTGCATGTCTTGTTTCGGGCAGGATCATGCTATAAATTAATAGAAAAGAAATCGACATACCCGCCGATCTTTTCCGGGAGCCGCGCCTCTTGCGATTACGGGTCGGCGAGAACAAGAACACGTATCCATTCGGGGGACGTCCAACTTGCGAATGAGTTACGAACAGGAGCAAAGGTGCAGGAAGATGGGGTTAAGGCAAATTCTTACTTTTCCGGACGAGCGGCTGAAAGTGCGATGCGAGCCGGTGGAGGAATTGAACGGCGAGATCCAGGAACTCATTGACGATATGGCTGAGACCATGTACGCCGCGCCCGGGATAGGACTTGCCGCTCCTCAATTGGGGGAGCAGCGCCGTGTGATCGTGTTTGACGTGGGAAGTCGCGATGAGCCTCGCAAACCAATGGCTTTGATCAATCCCGAGATCGTGGAATGTGAAGGTGAGATCGTTTCCGAAGAAGGGTGTTTGAGCGTATTGGATTACAATTCCGAAGTGAAACGAAGTTCGCGGGTTTGTGTTCGAGGATTGGACCGGGAAGGACGGAGCCTGGAAATCGAAGCCGAGGACTTGTTTGCTATTGTGCTGCAGCACGAAATTGACCATCTGGACGGTATCCTATTCATAGATCGGATCAGCAAGTTGAAAAGGAGTCTGTATCTGAAGAAGTTGAAGAAGAAGGAAAAGGGGGAGGCATGAAGCCCGTCGGCTTGAGAATAGGCTTCATGGGTACGCCTGAATTTGCCGCTGTTCACCTGAGCAAACTGCTGGATGCGGCGTGCAAAGTGATTGTCGTGGTTACGCAACCTGATCGACGGAAGGGCCGTGGCGGAAAAGTTCAGGAGTCTCCCGTCAAACAACTCGCACTCGAGCGCGGGTTGAAAGTGCTTCAACCCGGCCGCGTCGGCGATCCGGAAGTGGTGAGTCAGCTTACCTCTTTCGCGCCGGACGTGATGGTGGTTGTAGCGTATGGACAGCTTCTGCCTCGATCGGTTCTGGACGTTCCAAGATTGGGTACGATCAACGTTCACGGTTCTCTTCTTCCTGCTTACAGAGGGGCGGCTCCGGTTAACTGGGCGCTGATACACGGCGAAAACGTCACGGGCGTCACCACCATGATGCTGGACGAGGGTCTGGACACGGGAGATATCCTGCTGCAGGCCGAGATGTCGATAGAACCGGAAGACACGGCCGGAACGCTGGTGGACCGACTCGCCCACGTGGGCGCAGACCTGCTCCTCGATACCCTCTCGAAGCTCGAGGATAATACGCTGCCCCGTGTTCCTCAGGATCATTCGAAAGCTACTTATGCACCGAAACTGACCAAAGGGGACGGTTTGATCAAATGGAACGGGAGCGCAGTGAGTATCGTGAACGGTGTACGAGGGCTGGACCCTTGGCCGGGGGCTTATACGTTCCTTGGGGATAAGCGGCTACGGCTCTTCGGCGCCTCGCAGGGGACAGGCTCTCGGACGGGGCCGCCTGGAACGGTCCTCGGCTTGACGGAAAGCAGCCTCGAGGTGGCGGCCGGCGAAGGGTCCGTCGAGGTTCGAGAGATGCAGATGGAAGGACGAAAACGGCTCCCGGCAGTCGAGTTTTTGAAAGGAGTTCCGCTGCCTCCCGGAGCGGTACTGGGAGAGCGATGACCTGGGCTCGGAAAACGGCCTGGAACGTACTCACGCAACTCGAGACCACGCAGCAAGACCCCCGGTGGATACTGCAATCGTTCTTCTCCACGTCCAAAAACCTGCCCGAGCGCGAGTATGCCCTTGCTTCCAATCTGGTATTCAGCGTCCTTCGCCGGCAAGCCGGACTGGACTGGCTTCTGGACAGGGTGTCAAGAATACCCCTGCGCAAGTGTGCGATTCCGGTGAGGACGGCTCTGCGCCTGGGAGCGGTCCAATTGTGTGTACTGGACCGGATTCCCGATCACGCGGCGGTCAACGAAACCGTGAACCTGCTGAAGGGTTCCCAACCGAAGTGGGTCGTCGGTTTCGTCAACGGGGTGCTTCGATCCTTGTCCCGTGAATGGGAGACGCATTGGGCCGCATTGGATGAAGAACCTCTTTCGGTTCAACTGTCTATCCGATATTCCCATCCTGAGTGGCTCGTTCGAAGATGGATCGAAAGAATGGGCTCTGAAGAGACATTGAAGACGTTGAAGGCCGACAATCTCGAGCCGCCTCGAACGATACGGGTAAATCCGATGCACACGGACCGCACGAGCATGCGACGCGCATTGGAGGCGGGTGGAGTTTCCGCCCGAGAAACCCGGTTCTCGCCCGATGGGCTTGTGCTTCAGAAACTCGAGGGCCCCATCGAGCGGTTGGGACCCTGGGAATCCGGCGGTATCGATATTCAAGATGAAGGCGCTCAGTTGGTCGGCTATCTGGCCGCGCCGGTTCCAGGCGCGCGGGTTCTGGACGTTTGCGCCGGTCGTGGAGGGAAGACGGGGCATATGGCTCAACTCATGGGAGATCGCGGAGAGATCGTTGCTTTGGACTCGAGTCCGGACAAGGTGCGGCTGCTCTGTGACAACGTTCATCGGCAGCGCGTCCGCTGTGTCGTGCCCGTCAAGGGCGATGTAACCCTTCTCCGGCCCGACGAACTAGGTGGGCTCTTCGCGCTGGTTCTCGTGGATGCGCCGTGTTCGGCCCTGGGAGTTCTCCGTCGAAGACCGGACGCGCGCTGGAAGAAAAGAGAATCGGACATTGCGAGGATGAGTGGGGTCCAGCGGGATATCCTCCTCGCTGCGGCGCGTTTCGTGGAACCGGGAGGGGCCCTCGTGTACTGCACTTGCAGCACGGAGCCCGAGGAAAACGAATCAAATGTCCAATGGTTTCTGGAAACGCACCCGGGTTTTCGTTTGGAGCCGGCAACGGCCGTGTTGCCGTCCGAAGCTCGCTCGCCGGCCGGCCCGGACGGTCTCTTCCGATGCCGAACGGCCGTACATGATACGGATGGTTTTTTTGGAGCGAGGTTCAGGTTGAGAGGGGAGAAGTAAGCCTCCTCAGGATATGCAGCGCTTGGTCGAGTGCTTCCGGCGGTTTCCGAGCGAAAAGAGAGCCTGACGGCGTGTCGGCGGACACATGAGGATGAAACCTCGGATTCCCGGCGTTGCCGCCGCCCGGTGAGCGGCGGTGGCGGACCCTCTGCGTCGCGCGGTTATCCTACTTTCCCGTGGACCACTTTATTATGGCGGCGCCCCACGTCAGGCCGGCCCCGAAACTAACGAGGAGCAAAATATCGCCCTTATGGATGAGGCCTTTTCGATTGGCTTCGTCCAAAGCGATGGGTATGGAAGCGGATGACGTGTTTCCATACTTGTCCACATTCGTTAACACGCTGTCCATTGGAATTTCCAGGTTGTCAGCGACGGCCTGAATGATTCGGAGGTTGGCCTGATGAGGGATTACAAGCCGAATGTCCCGTGTCGTCAACCCGTTACGCTCGAGCGCCTCTCTCGAAATGTCGGTCAGGCAAGCGACCGCTTTTTTGAATAGACGATTCCCCTCCATTTTCAGGATGAACGGCTTAACGTCGATACCCTTCACGATTTCAGGCGGATTGGAGTCCCTGTATGTCGAATACAAAAGGCTCCACAATTTGCCGTTGGATTTGAGATGGGTGGAAAGGATACCGTCGCTGTTGGTCGTGGCGGACACTACAACGGCTCCGGCGCCGTCGCCCAGGAGCACACAGGTTGACCGGTCCTGCCAGTCCAGTATGGTCGATAGCCGCTCGACGCCGGCAACCAGAGCGTTGCGACAAGAGCCTGTTCGGATGGCGTTATCCACCATGCTCAATGCGAAAAGGAACCCCGAGCAGCCGGCTGAAACGTCAAATGAAGCCGCGTTGTCTGCGCTTAAGGCTTCCTGAACCATGCATGCCGCGGAGGGGAACTGGCGATCGGGAGTCACCGTTCCAACGGCGATCATGTCCAATTCAAGCGGGGAAACCCCCGCCATTTCGAGGGCGTTCAATGAGGCTTGAGTGGCCAGTTCCGATGATGTCTCAGTCCCGTCAGGAGCTGAAATGCGCCGTTCTTTGATGCCTGTGCGCCGCGTGATCCATTCATCCGACGTATCCACAAGGGATTCAAGCTGTTTGTTTGAGAGTATCCTTTTGGGTACTGAAGAGCCGGTTCCTACGATTGTTGCATGGGCCGACATGGGTTAAAACCTCTGTTTCATAAATGTTCCGGTGGCGGGATAAGTTGAACACCACCCGTACCGCCGCGCCCGAAGATCACCGGTATCAACTCTGTACTTCTTCGGACCGGACTTTTCGGGGGTCATCGGGGAAGAAGCCACCTTCAGACCTGGGGTAGGCCCCCGGATTATGCTGAGCACGTGCGTAAAGACTTTTTCAGTGGTTATGTCCAGGTGCTCGAATCGAATTATGGAATGGCCGCCATTTGTCATGAAGCCCGTTGAAGGGCCTTCCAACCCTTAGCCACTGGTAGCGTCTTTGATAGCTGTCCAATAATTGGCACTTCTTCCGGCAGTCAGTTCCATATAATGAATTATTGCGCTATGGTCAAGTATAGCGTTCATCTTTGACGGGCGTTCGCCGATAAACTCGCTCCTTTGCACATGATCGAAGGCGCCGGACGAAGCCGGCGCCTTCGCGGGCGAGAGGCCGATCCGGTGTTCGAGGTTCGGCGGAAAAGGAAAAGCCGTATGATCAAGAAGAAAACCGCTTGACGGGTTTCCGTCTCATCCGTACTTTTGGGAACCATCCCAGGTTCGGGGGACCACCATGTCTAGAATGAAGGAGTCGTCATGCAACTTAGAGGAAGCCTCTCTCTGCGAACGTTTTTGGTGCTGCTGGTTGTATTGGGGTTGATCGGAGTGGGAGCGTACGTTGGATGCCGTTATGTAATCCTGGAAGCCCTTGGCCGAGTCGAACTTTTAAGATCAGCGCAAGATACGACCGTCCTGGCGTCGGAACTGGACAAAACGAAAGAGACGTTGCTCATGGCGAACAGCTATCTGATTTGGGCTGTCGCGGCGGGCTTTTCGTTGCTGACCCTGTCGTTGTGGGCGATCTTGACCATCTCGTTTTCAGGGCCGGCAAGAAGAACCATGGCTTCCGGAACTCCGGTACGGAAGACCGAACTGAAACCGAAACCGGCGAAAGAAACCGTTTCAAAGCCGGAACCGTCTAAACCGGATACGGCTCTGGTGTTTCTATCTTTGTTGCAGAAGGAAGGCCGCTTTGTGGACTTCCTCGGGGAAGACTTGGACGGCTACGCGGACGAGCAGATCGGTGCGGCGGTCCGGAGCGTCCATCAAGGGTGCAAAAAGGTGGTAGCCGGGCATTTGAAGCTGGCGCCCGTATGGAACGCTGAGGAAGGATCCAAGGTGAACGTGCCGGAGGGGTTCGACCCGGCGTCCATCAAACTGACGGGCAATGTAAGCGGCAATCCAACTTTTACCGGGATCTTGCGTCATCCGGGTTGGCGGGCGGACAAGGTCTCATGGCCTGAACTTTCGGCTGATTATGATGTGAATATTATCGCACCCGCCGAGGTGGAAGTATTATGAGTCCTCGGCGGTCACTCGCTGAGCCCCGTTTTATCCTTCGGAGAGAGTTGCCGAACAGGTTTCTTCAGGATGTGATTCAAGCTTCTTGGGCGTGGCCGCACCGCCGGAAGCTGTGCGGCTCAAATTTGAAAGCGGTCAAGGTTACCCGCGCATCGCAGAAACAACGTCGATGAAAAGCTGCAGCTCGCTCTCGAGTCTGGAACCTGAAGGAGGGTCCGGATGACTCATCCACGATACATAGTGGGGATCGATCTTGGCACCACCAATTCGGTGTTGGCCTATACACAGGCGCCGGATTCCGACTCCCAAGAACCCGACATATCCTTGTTCCCGTTGCCGCAGGTTGTCGATGCCGGCCGCGTGGAAGAACGCATGCTGCTGCCGTCGTTTCTGTTTTTACCGGGGCCTCATGATGTAAAGGAAAGCGACCTGAATTTGCCTTGGGGCAAGAACTCGCGCGCAGTCGGCGAATTCGCTCGAGAAAGGGGAGCCGAGATTCCTTCTCGGCTGGTATCCTCGGCCAAATCATGGTTGTGCAACAGCGGCGTGGATCGGAGCAAACCGATTCTTCCCTGGGAAGATTCTGCGGACGTGGAAAAAGTATCCCCCGTGGAGGCCTCGGCCGCGTATCTCGATCACATCAGACAAGCCTGGAACCATTCCATGGCGAAAGACGATCCGTCCCGCCGTCTCGAACACCAGGAAATACTCCTGACCGTGCCGGCCTCGTTTGATGCGGTCGCCAGGGAACTCACCGTGAAAGCCGCGGAAATCGCGGGTCTGGGGGCAATTACGCTCCTGGAAGAGCCACAGGCCGCGTTTTACGCCTGGATCGAAGGCATGCACGATACGTGGAGAAAAGCGGTCAAGGCGGGTGACACGATCCTGGTCTGCGATGTCGGCGGCGGAACGACCGATTTCAGCTTGATCCGAGTGGGCGAAGACCAGGGAGATCTCACCCTCGATCGGGTGGCGGTTGGGGATCATATTCTTGTGGGCGGCGAAAACATGGATCTGGCGTTGGCCTACGCCCTGCGTCGGAAGTTCAAGGATCAAGGCCATAATCTCGACTCGTGGCAGATGCGTATCCTCTGGCACAAAGCGAGGGACGCAAAAGAGAAGCTGTTACTCGGCGCGGATATGGATAGGGTCCCCGTATCGATTCCGGGTAGAGGGACGGGACTCATCGCCGGAACCTTGCGGAGCGAGCTCAGCCGAACCGAAATCGAGTCCATCTTACTGGACGGGTTCTTCCCACGGTGCCAGGCCTCGGATCGGCCCGCCGCTTCCCGTCGTGCGGGCATAAGAGAATTCGGACTTCCCTATGCCGAGGACCCGGCCATTACCCGATACCTCGCCAAGTTCCTGGCCGGCGCTGGAGACGCTCAGGCCGGCGAAGAGCTGGTTATCCCCACGGCCGTTCTCTTCAATGGGGGAGTCATGAAAGGAGACCCTCTGCGGCGACAACTGCTGGAGGTCCTCGATTCATGGGCGCACACCGGGGCACGGGCTCGGATCCGTGAGCTGGAAAGCCGGGACCTGGAGTCCGCCGTGGCTCGTGGCGCCGCCTATTACGGCCTGGCTCGTCAGGGAAGAGGGATTCGCATTCGTGGAGGAACCGGACGTTCTTACTATATAGGGATCGAAAGCTTGATGCCGGCGGTTCCGGGAGTGCCTTCCCCCTTGAAAGCCCTATGCGTGGTTCCCTTTGGTATGGAAGAAGGCGCCGAGGCGGTTATTCCGGAGCGGCAATTCGGTCTGGTGGTAGGGGAACAGGTCGAGTTCCATTTTCTTGGATCCACCCTCCGGAAAGAAGACCGGTGTGGTGACGTCGTCGAGACCTGGGAAGATGAAATCCAGGAGATCACCACGATCGAGACCCGGCTCGATTCCGAAGGCGAGGAGGGATCGGTGGTGCCCGTGATGCTCGAGGTCCGGGTTACCGAGGTGGGAACGCTGGAACTCTGGTGCGTCAATACCGAGCGGAATCAAAGGTGGAAGCTCGAGTTCAACGTGCGGGAACAGTGAGCCCTTATGCGTCCCTTCTATCCTGCATTCAGACGGCGGCCCGTATCCGGGCTCCGGACCAACCAGGCCGGAGGAGCGCGTCTTCATCGAGGATGTTCGACCATGATACAAGCCCTCGTCGACGCGACAAAGATATTTCGAACCACGAACAGCTCAAACCAGTCTTTTTCGGGAATCTGAGACCATGGACGGATCGGAAGACAGATACATCATAGGCATTGACCTTGGAACGACCAATTCAGCCCTTTCTTTTGTCAGACCCGAAGGAATGGACCAGGATCGTCCGCCCATCGAGCTGTTTCGTGTCCCGCAACTGGTGGATGCAGGCATGGTTTCGACGGAGCAAGTATTGCCCTCGTTCCTGTATCTGTCGGGCGGACATGAGTTGCCCAAAGGGGCCACCTCCTTACCATGGCGACAGGATTCGTCACAGGCGGTTGGAATTTTCGCGAGAGAGCAAGGCGCGCGCGTACCCGGACGTCTGGTCGCTTCGGCCAAATCCTGGTTGTGTCATGGGGACGTAGACCGACTGGCCCCCATATTGCCCTGGGGGGCGGATCCGGCGATCGCCAAGGTATCTCCCGTGGATGCTTCGGCCTCCTATCTGGAGCATTTGAAGGCGGCCTGGAACCATACGTTTGCCGCTCGTGAGGAGGAGATGCTCCTCGAGAACCAGGACATCATACTGACGGTGCCGGCTTCCTTCGACGAAGCGGCGAGGGAACTGACCGTCACCGCGGCTCGCAAAGCGGGTCTCCACCGGGTTACGCTTATCGAGGAACCGCTGGCCGCGTTCTATTCGTGGCTACGGGAACACGAGCAGGATTGGAGCAATCACATCCGTCCGGGTGAGGCTGTCCTGGTGTGCGACGTGGGGGGCGGCACGACCGACTTCTCCCTGATCACGTTACGGGAAGCCGACGGAAGCCCCCGTTTCGAGCGTCTGGCTGTCAGCGATCACATGATGCTGGGAGGCGACAACATGGATCTGGCCCTGGCCAGATCGGTGGAACACAAGCTGACCGGCAAGGTGGGCAGTCTGGACTCGACCCGGTGGCAGGCCCTGGTTCATCAGTGTCGCCAGGCCAAGGAGGCGATCTTGGAAGGGCGGGAAGAACGCATTAAGGTCGTCGTGGCCGGCACGGGCCAGAAGCTGATCGCCGGGACCTTGTCGGACACTCTCACGAAAGAGCAGGTCGAGCGGATTCTCGTGGAGGGTTTTTTCCCCCTCGTCAAGGAAGGACGCGAACAAGAGGATCACAGAAAGGGGATCACCGAGTTCGGGCTTCCATACGCCAAGGAGCCGGCCATAACGGTCCATCTGTGGAGGTTCCTATTAAAGCACACCGCTGAATTCAAAGACACCATCGGCAGGTCCGAACCCTACCCCGACCTGATTATGTTCAATGGAGGCGTGTTCCGGTCCGCCGTGCTGCGTGACCGAGTAATGGAAGCGGTTCGAAGCTGGTTCCGGGAAACGGCGGACCCGGAATGGGATTTTCGGACGCTGCCCAATCCCAACCCGGATCTGGCCGTAGCCCTGGGCGCCTCCTACTATGGAATGGTCCGGCGGGGAAGGGGGGTGCGTGTAGGCAGCGGAAGCCCTCGCGCCTATTTTCTGGGCCTGGATTCGGAAGCCGGAGATCATCCGTTTCCGCGGCGGGACACGAAGGCCCTGTGCATCTTGGAACGGGGTGTGGACGAGGGCAAACAGTTTGTTATCACGCAGCACGAATTTCAGGTCTTGGCCAACCAGCCGGTGCGTTTCGACTTGTTCAGCTCGACGGCCCGGTCCGGAGATCGGCTCGGCGATCTGGTCGAGGTGTCGCCCGACGACCTGACACAACTCCCGCCGCTGCATACGGTCATACGCTTCGGGAAAAAGGCGGGAGAAACCGCGGTTCCCGTGCTGGTGGAAGTGACGTACACGGAGATCGGGACACTGGAGTTGAGATGCCGCACAGCGTCCGGCTCGAACAGTTGGCGCCTCCAATTCGATCTGCGGGGCGTCCCGAAGGACCAGACCGTTGACGCCGGGGAAACGCTGGACGAAGCCCGCATCGAAAAAGCGGTTTCCCTTATTTCTGATGCGTTCGGACAAAGCAGTTCCGGGAGCGCGAATCCGGAGAAGCTGGTGCGTGAATTAGAGGAGGCCATCGAACTGGAGAAGGAGTCCATTCCAGGTCCGGCCTTGAGGCGCTTGGGAGATGCGATTCTCAAGATCGATGACGGTCGAGGTCCGAGCCCATTGCATGAAGCGCGCTGGCTGAACCTGTTGGGTTTTTGTATTCGGCCGGGATTCGGGGATCCCCTGGATGAATGGCGGATCGGGCGAGTGTGGAAACTGTTCGGACGAGGCCTGCGATTCCCCAAGGACGCCCAGTGCAGGGTGGAGTGGTGGATACTGTGGCGCAGGGCTTCGGGCGGTTTGAGCGCCGGCCAACAGAAGTATTTGTATCAGCAGTTGTCTCCCCATCTACTGGTTGGAACGAAGAAGCCCAAAGAGAAGATCCGATTGAACCCTCAGGAACTGCTGGAAATGTGGCGCACTGCCGCCAATCTGGAACGGCTGCCGGCCGATATCAGAGGAGAGCTTGGAGGGAGCTTGCTGGCGGGACTCACCCCAAAGAAAAATAGCCCGCACGATTGGTGGGTCCTCTCGAGGCTGGGCGCGAGGATTCCGTTCTATGGCCCCTTGGATCGCGTGGTTTCCAAAGAGGAGGTTTCCGACTGGGTTGCATGGATGATCGGGCAGACCTGGAGAAATCCGGATCCCGTGGCGCGCGCCGTATGTCGGTTGGCCCGCCTGGTGGGCGACCGGGAAAGGGATTTGCCCGAAAAGGTGTTGGACTCAGCCCGGGCCTGGATGAATCGGGAGCAGATCAATCACAGATACATACATCCACTCGAGGAGATCGTCTCCCCGGACGCGGAAGAGGATTCGCTGGTGTTCGGCGAGTCGTTACCGTCCGGGATTCAACTGCGGGGCGTCTGATGTCGTGTGCAATGTTGGGGCGTTTGAACGAATCATGCTTTCCCATCTCGATTTCTTCGCAACAACAACACCGCGACGTTACCCGTTTTTACCGCAATCAAAACCGCGGCGCAGCCCGACACACCCACCACCGGGACTAGAAGCGATCCCGTGACGAGTGCGCCCACCAATGCGCCGCCATGGTCCCATGCTTCGAGGTCCGAAGCGGCCGAGGCTACGGCCCGGGCCCCCGAATCGGCGCCGAGCCGGTAGGAAAACACCAGCGGAAACTGGGCTCCGGCCAGCGCTCCCGCGGCCGTCACCAGGAACCACAGGAGCGGACCGCCCAGCAGGTCCAAAGGCAGCAGCGCGAGGGAGACCAGGCCGGTCAGGCCCATGTCCAGCCACAGGATCGGCCGGCGGGTGGAACCGTTTCGACGGGACCGGTTCAGGGCCGCTACAGCTCCGACGCCCAGCCCCAGCATAAACAGGGCCGTTACCAGGCCCACCTCCTCGTACAGAGCGCCTTTCCGAGTTTGATACACGAACAGGAGTATCATCTCGAACGACATGGCGCACAGTCCGGTGGAGAAAATGGTGCTGCAGGCCGCGCCGTTTCGTCCGCCTTTGAACACGAGAACCCCGACGGCGAGTGTCAGTGCGATGAGAAAAAAAGGCCGGATGTCGGGAAGTGACTTCAGCGACGCCAGAAACTCGACGGACCTTTGGCGCCCCGCCTGTTTCTGACGGATCGTCATCTGGTTCAGCACGACTTGGGGCCGATCGTCCGTGTTGAGATCGGTATCCGTGTCCTTTTCCAGAACGTCTTCGAGCAGGCGTTTTCGGCTGGATGAAAAAACCATCATGAAGGATTCGGGAAAGAAAAAAGGACTCGAGACGCCCAGTCTTTGGTACCGATCGGCCAAGGCCCTGGGATCGTCCATGAGAACGCCTTCCGTCTTGGCCGAGAAGAAGCGAACCGACGGTTCGGACGTGAACCGGACGTCTTTAAAGACGGATTTCAATGTGTAGAAAACGGAACGGAACAGCGCGCCCGTTTCGGCCCCCAGATAGGTCCCGCTTACGTTGATCGGGGTTACAAAAACCCCTTTCGGACTCAGCGCATCGGACACATCCTCATAGAATTCGCGGGTAAACACACGTCCCAGGAGGATCGAGTCGGGGGAAGGATACTCGAGCCAAATCAGGTCGTATCGATCCGCGGTGGAGCGGACAAAGGCCCTTGGATCGCCGATGACCGGACGGCATTCAGGACGGCTCAGATCCGAACGCATGCCGGGGTCCAGATGACGCGTCACCACGTTCACCAGGGTCGGATCCATTTCCAATACCGTAATCCGTTCTATCGGGAGTTTGAGAAAGGAATGCAGCAGGGCGCCGGGTCCGTTCCCGATCAGCAGGATCTTCCGAGGCGCATCGGCCACCGTGTACACGAGATGCGCCTCTTCGTCGAACAGGCTGGGGTTCGGGAACGAGTAAAAATAGGCGCCATTCCCGAACAGGCTGTATTCGCCGCCCCGCTCGCCCAGCCCGATATGCTGATAGGGCGAATCCACGGACACCCGCCTTTCCAGGCCGGGGTGCAAGGACCGCCAGCGCCGCTCGGCGAGCCTTTCCTGGAATCGTTGGGGCATGGAAGTCCCGACCGCGACGACCAGGAGGATGGAAAGGAGCGCCCACCCGAGTATTTTAAGGATAAAAGAACCGCGCGTCAGGGCTACCAGCAGCATCAGCGACAGCCAAAGGCAGCCCAAGGCCACGTCGATCCCGCTGACACGCCTCACCAGAAAGAAGGTGAACAGGAACAGCCCCGAGACGGATCCCAGCGTTTCCAGAACGTAGACGGCGCCCCCGCTTACCGCTTTCCGCCGAATATGGGCCCCGTAAACGTCCGTAGCCAGCACGAATACCGCTCCGACCAGGAATCCCACGGGGGCTGTTAAGCCCGTTACGATGGCGAGGTTCGACCAAAGGTCCGGAACTTCGCCGGGCGAAGCCGAAGTGAACGCCCGCGCAGTGTAGGTTAGGCTCAGGACGCCGGTCAGGAGCGCGGGTAGCCCCACGATCCCGCCTATATAAAACAACTCCGATCGGCCGGCGGGCAATCGACGGGCCGAGGCCGCGCCTGCAAAGATGCCCAAGAACCACGACGCGAACAATACCCCCAGGGTGACCGTGGGGGGAAACTTTTGAAAGCGTTTCCCCCCGTAGAGCCCCCTCCTGAACGTCTCAGGCAGGCGCCACCCCTCGACAAGCTCAGGGCAGGCTCCTGCGGGAGGCGCTTACCTGACGATCGTCGGGCGGATTCCAGATTCCCGGAATGCGTGTTCCGCAGTGCGGGCACGTTCCGTCGCTTTTCAGGCGTACTTCTACTCCATACAGTCCGGATCGTCGGACGACCATTTCCTGACAGTGATGGCAAAAGGTATGGTTCCACTTGTGACCCGGAACATTGCCTACGTAAGCATAATGAATCCCGCATTGTCCGGCGATGTCGTGAATCCGTTCCAGGGTGGCGACGGGGGTGCCGGGCAGATTCTGAATCTTGTAGGAAGGATAGAAACGGGTGAAATGCATGGGCACGTCGGGTCCGAGCCGATCTACCACCCAGGAGCACATGTCACGGATCTCCTGGTCGCCGTCGTTCTGCCCGGGCAGGATCAGAACCACGATCTCGAACCATTTATCCATACGGCGAAGCAATTCGAGCGTGTCCAGAACCGGTTTCAACCCGCCCCTGCAAAAGTCCCTGTAAAAGGTGTCGGTAAAGGCTTTCAGATCGATCTTCACGGCGCTCAGGTGCGGGATCAGGGCTTCCATGGGCTCTTTTTGGATGTAGCCGTTCGAGATCATGACCGAATGGATGCCGAAGGCCCGGCCTCTGACCGCGCAGTCGAACATATACTCGTAGAAAACGACCGGCTCGGTGTAGGTGTATGCGATGGAAGGGATGTTGTATCGCGCAGCCGCCTGGACCAGGTCTTCGGGGAAGGCGGGAAAGCACTCTACCTGTTCGGGTCGGAACTGTGAAATCTGCCAATTCTGGCAAAACTTGCATTCAATGTTGCAGCCGGGCGTGGCTACTGAAAGGGACCTGGCGCCCGGAAGGAAGTGGTACAACGGTTTCTTTTCGATGGGATCGTTGTGCAGCGCGCATGCTCGTCCGTAAACCATGGTCACATAGGAACCCGAACGGTTCTCGCGCACTCCGCAGAAACCCCGTTCTTTGTCGATAATGCGGCACACACGGGGACACAAACGGCATTCCACCTTACCGTCGTCCAGTTTCTGATAGAACCGCGCTTCCTTCACGTACAGCTCCGGATTGACGCCTCCCTCCTTCTTGAACGAGAAATCGAAATCGTCCTGGGCCGACGCGGGATCAAAGGAGAGCATAGCGGATGCGGCTCCGCACAGACCCAACTTCATCACTTGCCTTCGAGTCAAATGCATCCTCATCGCTTTGCACAGTTCCAATGGATCAGGTTGCGACCCGAGATATCCCGGGAAACAGTGGCGCCGTCGGTGACAATGCAGTCGCGAATTTGGACTCCCGCGTCTACACGTACGCCGTTCCACAGGAGAGAATCGGCGATATGACAGCCGCGCCCGAGAACGGCGTCCTGACCCACGCACGCCCAGCCCTCGAAGGTCACCCCGTTTTGCGGCCAAGTTTTACCATAAGGAAAAGTCAGCCCGCGGCCGGGGGCCATGTTGAATTTGGGACGTCGCCGGCCACACAGCAATTCCTTATGTACTCGTCGATAATCGTCCAGGCTGCCCAGATCCTCCCAGTACAGGTCGCTGCTTATGAAGGCGTGTATAGGCGCCCCCCGGTCGATCAATGTCCGATACACGCTGATGATATCCACTTTTCCTTCGGGTATGTCCGCCAGCAAATCTCGCTCGATGAGATGGATTCCGGTAAAAGCGAGAAGCCTCGAGTCTTTCACACCGGCCGTGGACCGGCCGGCAAAGGCGGTGATGCGGTCGCCCGAAACCGAAACGGAGTTGAAACGGGGCAGGTCGTGCAATGCCAATGTCGCCGGCGCACCGCTTCGAACATGGCTGGACGCCATCGCGCCCAGGTCCAGATCGGTGACTACGTCCGCGTTCATCACCAGGAAGGGGCCGTCCCCGGCAAGATGGCGCGCGCAGTTTTTAATGCCTCCTCCGGTGCCCAGAATGACCGGTTCATGTATCAGAGTCACATCCGCTCGATCTCGAAGCGAGCGGTTTGTGTAGTCCCTGATACACTCCCATAGATGGTGGGCATTCACGGCCGCCGAGCGGATTCCTGAACTGAAAAGATAGTCCAACACCCAATCCAGCAGCGGGCGGTTCAACAAAGGCACCAATGGCTTTGGCCGCACGAGGCTCAACGGCTTCAGGCGCTCGCCGTAGCCGGCGGCCAGTACAATGGCGTTTTCCACGGCGCCCTCCGGCTCGGCTTTCAACGAAGAACCCCTTTCGCGAATGTTGACTGGAGCTTGCAACGAACCACCCGAGCTAACCGTCTCGTCCCATCCTCTTCACAAACACCTCGACCGCTCTGGATATTTGCCTGCGGACGAACGTTTCCCGGTCGTTAGGGTACGTGTTCAGGTATTCCGTATAGTTGGGGTTGTCCTCGGTCACGTCCGGGAAGCGCGGGGCAAAGGATGCCTTGATGTCCGAACATCCGAGAACGAGCTGGAGTATGCTGTAGACTTCGCCGGGGAAATGGGCCACCCAGCCGAGACGCCGCATGCATTCGAAACGAACCTGGTCCAGAAGAAAGAGGGAAGCGTCGAGGACTTTCATCTTCGACTGGCTGTCCATATAGTAAAACTTGGCTCTGTGCCCGAAGTCGAAGGCGCCCATAATGAGATCGTAAATCAGATTCTGGCTCTCCTGACCGGGCTTGATCAGCACGGACAGGGTCTTATCGGAAAGCTCGGAAAGCCTCGTTTGAGCTGAAAAACGCTCGTGAAACCGTTTCTCCCACCGCGCGAAGGCGCGATGAGCGGCTACGTCTTCTTTGTAGCGTTTGAGGTGAATGATGGTGGCCAAGACGCGGTTACCTCACCTGTCCGTGATCGTGTATGAACTTCTCCGACCCTACTGCTCGAACGGTACGATTCATCCACATACTAAGCGAAAAGCAGGAGTATTTAAAAAGCAAAGCTTGCCGCGAATCGCATCCACGGGTTTTGCTCGCAGCACGGACCGACAGCGGTCCGAGTTACACCGATTCCAGGAGGATGTCCTGGTCCTCGGAGCTGATGCTTGTGAAGGCGGCGCCCAGGCGAACCATTCCGTTGTCCAGTCGTACGCAATAGACCACTTCGCATTGAGCTTCCACTATGTGCTCCCCGACTCCGATATCCATGATCAGTTTGGCGCCCGGAGGGATCTCCTGCGCCATTTCGATTGCGATTCCGCCCCGGCTTACATCCAGAGTTCGACCTACGTTGAAACCGGGAAGAGGAGTCCGATTTTCTCCGTCCGCGGAGAACAGGTAAATGGCTTCGATTCGAACAGACCTGCGCTTTTCATCCATGAGTAAACGTTCCCATCGTTAAAAAGTAAACTCCAGCGAGCGAATCGTCCGGGATTCGGGAGAATAGACGGCAAAAACCGGAGAGATTCAGCATCTTCGTTTACAATATCATACAAGCAATAAGGGACAAAACAAAATCCCTTTCCAAGATCCGGGCGCCCGGAAACCAGGATCGGAGACAATGGTGAATTTACCCTTTTCCAAAGTCATAACGCCCTGCGCAAATTCAACACTTCTTCCAGCACAGTGCGTTTGCTCAGAATTTCGTCGAACAATGCCCACTGCCGGGTCATACGATGAAGGTTGTGTTCCGATCTGCTCGAATAGCGCGAAGGATCCCAGGAAAAGAAGGTTTCCTCGAAGTAGTCGATCAAGTACCGGACGCCCAGCTCCAGAAAAATGAGAGGCAAAGCGTGTAAAAGAGCCGCTGTTTCCTCTCGCGTCCAGCTCGGGGCCGTCTCCCTGTAGCCCCGCCAGGCGGCGTCGAACAGGCTCTGGTCAAAACGACGTCCTTCCGGCCCGTCCTTTTTCCCGCACCAGGAACGAAACGCATCCGCCATTTCAACAGGATAGGCTCCCAGCATAAACGTGTCAAAATCGAGGAGGGCGCAAGGTCGCCCTTCCTGATCCCACAGGAAGTTGGATACCTTCAGGTCGCCATGAATGGGACGTTTCGGGAGTTCCTTGCTTGGGAGGTACTTGGGCACTTCCTGACGGAAACGTTCGATGAAGCCCGCCACCGGTGTTGCCTTTGGCGGATCCTTGCGAGCCGTATCCAGCAGTTTTTGAACCAGGAACGCCGGGTCGTGAAAGCCTTCCAGATGAAATTGCGGAACGTAGTCGATGTCTTTCAATACCGAATGCAATCGGCCCGTCATGATACCGGCTTCGAACGCCATGGAAGGGGAGGTCAGCGTTTCCCGAACGTGTCCGGGCATCCTCCGCATAACGCGATACACACCGGAAGCGTCGCTATAAAACGGCTCCCTCCGATCCGTCAGGAAGATCTCGGGAGCCGGGAATCCGGCCCCGATCAGGTGAGCCGTTACGGCATAGGCGTCCAGGGCGGTTAGATGGTTGAAAGGCGGTTTCAGCTCCTGGATCACGAACCAGCCCCGGCTTGTCCGAGCCAGAAAGGTCTCGTGTATCTTGCCGCCCCGGGCGAGTTCCAACTGAAGCGGTTCCCCGAGCCGGAATCGGTCGAATATATGCTTAAGGCGTTCGGGATTCATGCATGCCACGTCGTAGCCGGTGCTGAGCGACGCACCTCTTTAGAAAGCGTCTATTTCCGGTTGCGGTGCGATAGCGGCGCAACCCGCTTAGAAGATTTTGGAAAGGGTCTGGGGGAAACCTTTTTCAAAAGGTTTCCCCAGGCTCGGTCTCAATGTGCCCAGTATATTAGGCTTGAGTCGGTACCTCAAGTTCTCGTATAGTAAATCTTTACGACTTTCCCGGTAGCGGACGGCGTATTTCTTCTAAGTTCCACAAGGACGTCGTATGACACCCGTATGTGAAATCATAACCATTGGGAATGAGCTGTTGTTAGGGCAGATCGTGGACACCAACGCGTCCTGGCTCGGGCAGACGCTCAGCGACGCCGGCGTCGCCGTTACCTATCATACCACGGTTGGGGATCGGCTCAAGGCCATTGTCGAGGTCATGCGATCGTCGCTGGCGCGGGCCGACGTCGCGCTGTGCACGGGTGGAATAGGACCCACGGAAGACGACCTGACGAGGCAGGCCGCCGCAGAGGTGGCGGGTGTACCGCTGGAATTCAGGCAGGATCTCATGGACGAGATCGAAGCGTTGTTTCGCCGCATGGGTTTTCGAATGCCGGAAAACAACCGGAAGCAGGCTTACATACCCCAAGGGTCCATTCCTATTCACAATCCCATGGGCACGGCGCCCGGCTTTTGCCTGGAACTGAACGGGAAACTGCTGGTGGCGCTGCCTGGCGTGCCGAGAGAGCTGAAATTTCTTACCAAAGAGGCGGTGCTCCCCATGTTGAAAGAGCGGTTCGCCCTCGGGGAAAAGACCATTCGATCCCGGATTCTCAAAGTAACGGGATTGGGCGAGAGCGCCGTAGACCGCCAGATCGGCGACCTCATGGACGAGGGAGCGAACCCGTCCGTGGGACTGCTGGCTTCTCCGGGAGACATTCGCATCGTGATCAAAGCGGTGGCGGATAGCCCGCGGGAAGCGGACGCGCTGATGGACTCCACGGAGACGGAGATCCGCGGACGGCTGGGCAGACTGATTTACGGCACGGGCGACGATACCCTCGAGGACGCCGTCGAGGAACTCCTGCGCCGCCGCCGGCGGACCTTGGCCCTGTTGGACACGGTGACCGGGGGCGCCGTGTCGGTGCGGCTGACCCGCATCCCTTCCACCCAACTGAAGCAGGCTCTGATTCTCGGGTCGCCGGACGGGGCCCGCGATCTCCTGAGCGCTCCCGGCTGGACATTCGATTCCGAGGAAATATCGGCTCGCGCGGACGCCGAAGCACTCGCGCGGCATATCGCGGAACGATCGGGAGCCGACCTGGGGGTCGCCGTACTCGGCTTACCGCAAGCCCACAAAAGGGAGTTGAAAGTCGATCTGGCTCTTGGCGTATGGGGACCTGAACAGAGCCGGAGCACCTACTATTCGATCGGCGGCGACAGGGTTACCCTATATGAACGATGCGCCATCATAGCGCTGGACAATGTACGGAAATGGCTGCTGGGAGTGCAGCCTTAGGAGGTTTGATGAACAGGGCCAGATCCATCGGCGATCGCTTGACCCTTTTGGAGTTCCGTCTCGAACGGCCCGGATATGAGGGCTTTTTCGGAAGCTATGTGTATCGCGGTCTTTTGAATCTGTTGGTGGACGTGGGACCGGCGGCCTCGGTCTCCCAACTCCTGGACTTCCTTCGCACGGAGGGCGTCCATCATGTGGACGCGGTGTTGCTGACCCATATCCATCTGGATCATGCCGGCGGGCTAAGTGCGGTGGTAGATGCTTTTCCGGAGGTCCGGGTGGTGTGCCACGGGAAAGCGATCCCGTATCTGGTGGACCCCGATCCGTTATGGGAAGCCAGTCTGAAAACCCTCGGGGACGTGGCTCGGGTGTACGGCAAGCCGGAGCCGATCGAGGAGAGTCGCCTGACACCACATACGGAAGCGGATATCGAGGGACTCACCATCGTGGATACCCCCGGACACGCCCCGCATCATCTCTCGCACATTTTCGACGGTCTCATGTTCACCGGTGAGGCCGCTGGTGTACACTTGCCCGAGGAGGATCCTTTCTACCTGAGACCCGCGACTCCGCCCAAGTTTTTTCTCGAAAAGGCGGTGGCCAGCATTGACAAACTGGCGGCCCAGGGCGAGAAGAGGCTGTGTTACGGGCATTTCGGTACGGCCGAATCTTCCACCGCCATGTTGGCCGCTCACAGGGAACAACTGATGCTGTGGCGGGATCTGCTGGATGACGAACGGCGCCGCGCGCCGGAAGACGATTTGTACGAATCGTGCTACAGGCGGCTGCGGAGGGATGACCCGAGGTTGGCCTGTCTTTCCCAGATGGATCCCGCAAGGCGGGAACGGGAACGCTTTTTCATACTGAACAGCATCAAAGGTTATTTAGGCTACCTGGAGCAGTGACCGGTCAAGGCTCCGGCCGTTGCGCGGTTCCTATGTTGGTTTCCAAACAAGAAAAGGATTGACAAAAACTCAAAAATTTCTAAATTGCACGTAACGGCGGTGTAGCTCAGCTGGTCAGAGCATGCGGCTCATATCCGCAGTGTCCGGGGTTCAAGTCCCTGCACCGCCACCACCCATCTCACTAATTTCAGAAGCTGAGAATTCAATCCGTTCATTCTGTCCTTGTTCCTCGGTCCCCAAAACTCCATTTGAATCCGTAAAAACCGCCGCTCCTACGGCTACTTCGGAGGGAAGCATCATGCAGTGCATGATGGATCACATCGTTTTGAACGTGGAAGACGACGAGACCATGATCGTGTTCTATTCCAAGGTACTCACGCTTTCGACGGAACGTCTGGAGGAATACCGCGCAGGGAAGGCGCCGTTTCCGTCCGTCCGGCTGAATGCGGACACGATCATCGACCTGTTTCCGACGAAGATGTGGGAGAAAAGCGCGCGGTCGGGACCGGGGCGTGAGAACCTGAATCACTTCTGTATGGCTTTAACCAAGGCGGCGTGGGACGAGTTGTTGGAGCGACTTCGGGCCAACCATGTCTCGATCGAGGAAGGACCGGTTCCGCGTTGGGGCGCCCACGGTACCGGTCCGTCCATCTATTTTCGAGATCCGGAAGGCAATTTGATCGAAGCGCGGCATTATCAGGGCCACCATGATTCGGAGAACTGCCTCCTCGGGTCTTGAGCAGGCTGGTGGAGGTCCGAGGAACTCCGTCTGTTGGGTGCTTATGGAAGTCTCCGTCCGGTCACAAGAAAGAGCTCCAAGCCTAACCGGACCATGCGATGGCGACGGAGTCCCGGACCGCTACTTTTCTTTTCCCTGCTTCAGCATGGCTTCGAGAGCCGGTTGATCCGGCCCGACAAACGGTTCTTCTTCCGGCACGGCCTCGAGATAGTCGAGCAGTTCGGCGGTCACACCATGGGCGGGGGGGAGATGGCCGCTGAGGATAACGCTTGGCGATAGTTCGCGTAGAACGTCGAGCGACCCTGCAAATAGCTTTCTGTTTACCGAGTGCAGCCAGGGCGAGTCCACCTTTGTCCAGGTGGTCAAGCCTTCCTTCAGCCGTTCGGATCCAATGTCGGCCGCGTCAAACGCCGGCTCGGACAGGAGCGCGCCAAAGCAATCCGCACAGAAAAGCGCTCCGGATTTGACGTCGTAAAAGCCGGTGGTTTCGGGCGCATCGTAGGTGGGCGGTTTCAGCGCGACGAGGGTTCGGTCCCCCACATCGATCTTTTGGCCCGGATTCAGAAAATACGCCCGATCCAAGGGTATGGGCTGAAACAGGCTCATTTTCCCGGCCGCGAGAAAAGTGGTGATGACGCGTAGTTTGGGGGCCGCATCGAGGATGCGTTGCAGGCTCCCGATGTGGTCCGGATCGGCGTGCGTGAGCCATAACCACCGGAGATCCTCGAGATCGATGACCTTCGCCAGCTGATTCATGAAGTCGTCGCTCAACGGCGCCAGGCCCGTGTCCACCAGCACAGGTTCGGCCCCCTGGACCAGGAAAGCGTTTATCGCAAGGATCCCGAACCCCGGTATGGGAAAATAGGCGGGTAATACCGTTGTATCGGGCGCGGCCCGATACGGTTCGAACGCCGTGGGTTTATCTACGGATTTCATGCCCCTGATTTCCTTTTTTCTTGTGTGGCGCGTGGTCCATCGGCCATGGTCCCAGTGTGGCCGATCGGTCTAAGACGAACTCGACGCGGTGCGCCCGGCATCGTGTTCCCCTTTTTCATTATCCGGCCGTTTCTCAGGCGGTCTCGTTCGGATGCCAGCGGGACATGTGCGCCGCGTGTGTATTCAGATAGACGCCGGGCTTGTAGAACCGGTCGTAGAACTCAAGGTCCAGATGGTGCGCCTGCAAGTAGGTGATCAGAAAGATCGAAGGCACTGTGCCCGGAAACTTCCCGAAGGTGTCGAGTATGTACTGCGCCTGAAGCGCCACGCACTCCCGGAACCCCTCGTCATGGACCTGGGCCGAGGATCTGACTTTCCTCGAGTCCTTCCACGGACCCGGCGTATCCGGATGAAAAGGCCCGCCCGGGCCGAATTTCCTCTCACAAACGGCTTCCACGGCGGCGCGCATGTCCGCATAGTGAGGAGGACAGAATCCCTCCAGAACGCCGTCGAGACCCGTGGGATTCGGATACGGCCACGCTTCGTTTTTATCGTAGCGAAATCCGAGACCGGGCGCATGGGGATCGCCGCTCGCGCCCAGCACGGCGAAGGGGTCCAGACCGTTGAACATCCAACCGCCCAGACCCATGGCCTGAAGCATCAGGGCCCCGGCGTAACAGCTCGTCGCGAGTTCCGCGGTAAGCTCGGCCATGGACCACTGTTCCACGAAGGTCAGGGGCCAGACATTGTTCGCATCCACTATGTCGTTAAACTTCTCGATGCCCGGAATGGACCGCCCGTTGACATCGTCCTTCAACACCAGGCCGTTTTGGAGCATGTAGCAAAGATTGAGCAGCACGTGCTGGGCCAGATCTCCCACGGGGATGACGAGCAGCGTGCCCGGATGATTGACGACCCACGTGTTATGGGCTTCCGTATACGGAACCTCGGGGGGAATGCCCAGGCGCCCGTTCCGTATCTTCCTGATTGCGCCACGTAGGGCCTGCATCAACGTTTCCAGGTCAAGGGAACCGTCCTGGTTTCGTTCCGCAAAAGGCGGAGCGTCCCGGGCCTCCAACACGTAGACCCCCTTGTCGTCCGTAAAAAAGGTCTTGCTCGTGTGAAACCCCGCGGCCGAGGGAAACGTCCGCCCCCCGGCCGCCCCTGCGTAGTTGGACAAATACGGGGCGTATATTTGGCCCCGGTAAATCATATTATGCCAACTGGTGTTGCCGCCGCACGCAGTTACAACCAGCAGCGTTTCAAGCTCGGAGAGCGGCAGGTGTTTGTGTTTCGACTTGTAGGCGAAAACTCCGTCCGGAATCTCACCGCCCATGAAAAACCTGCGGGAACGCCGGCCGAGCAGCGCTTCGATAAAACCAAAAGTAGTCAAGTCCTGGAAACCAGGCGGAAACTCTTTCGCGGTCATGCTATCCCCCGTGACGCTCTTTATGGGGCACACCCCCCGTTCTCCATCGAGCACGAGACAACACCATTGGCCTGAGGCCGGACATAGGCTGAACCGGCCTCTTCGTTAATACACCGGAACCATTGAATAGCCTCTAGCCTCATAACCGATCTCCGAAATCCAACCGTTTCCCACGTGCTTGATTTCGGATTGAATCGATTTCGGATCCACCTTGAAGACATGCGCGGCAAAGAGACACACTTCAAAATCGATGCCGTCCTTGGCCATCTTGGAAATGGTGTCCGCCAGCTCCTTGAGGTCCTTCTGTTCTTCGGCGCTGAATTCGGCCTGGTTACTGGAGATCAGCTTGACCGAACTCCCCATGAAAACTACCACGAAAACCGGGTTTTTCTTCATGTCCGCAAGCTGCTTGTACGTGTCGTGAAGCAGCTTCATGTGTACGAGTGCGGATTTTGGAACGCCGTCTCTGAAGTCGAACATGGCCTGGACGTTATCCACTCCCTTCATGGCCTCGTATTCCTGAGCCGATCCGATTGAAACGGTTGACCAGACCAGGAACAACGCCACTACGTACAGTACGGCTAGGTTTCTTCGCTTTGTTTCCATTTTTTCGCCTCCCTGTTTTGGAATACTTCGTTGTTAAAAAATACGCTTGTGTTTGCCGTGTGCGCTTTCACGCTTTTTCCGCTTTTGATGGGACGCTTTTGGCCAATGGCGCGAGGGCCCGGCCCACGCGTTCGCGCTGTGTTTCCGTTGTCAGGCGTCCGAAAAGCTCCTGAAATCGAGGATGCTCGACTCCGGAAAAGATGTATTGCCAACGATAGGCCCCCAGGACCGTACTCTTAATTCGGGCGATTTGGTCGTCGCTGAACGTGCGTCGTGTATTCGCGATGAAGTAACCGGCGTCGGATTCACTCTGTTTCTTTAAAATGCCGTCCACCGCCCCCACCAGCTCGATCACTTCGTCGACGGCCTTGTCCCGTTCCTCGGGAGTCAACTTTTTGTCCACGCGCGGCCATTCGAGGGCATCCAGGAACGCGTGTTGCGCCTCTTCCTTCCAATGATACAGGAATACATCCTTGTAGAGCTCGGACAGATTCTCTTCGGGCTCGATGCTCTGCTTGTAATGTTCCTGGGTAAAGAGTTCGATTTCATAGATGATTGTCATAACGGCCCAGGTCGACTTTTCGAGGACCGCAGCCGCAATTTCGTTGGGGTCCCACGGGAACCTGTACCCCGGAGGCATGCCGGCGGCCATCATGGTTTCCAGGCGGCGGAACAACTCCTGGTGTTTCAACTCCTCGTCGGAAAAACGCACCAGGGCCTCGAGGGCCACCTGATCCCCCAGCCAATGGTCGCGGGTGATTTCGAGGATCTTGGCCACGATGAAGCGCTCGACAAATCCAAACATGTTCGAATATGTCCTTCCCTGAATCCGGCTGAGAAACCTCTGCTCGTCATCGTTCAGGAATTCGAGTCGATCCACTTTCGAGATGCCGTCCGGAAGGAATTTTTTCGAGAAATCGAAATCTCTTCCCCGAATAACGTCCTTCTCGATATCCCAGCGGATCCTTTTGGACCCGGCAATGCTCCTGGCATACTGTTCGGTCTCGACGCGATAATCCGGCGTACTCATGTGCTCCTCCCACGCGTTAGGCTCAATCCGTGTTCAGATTAAAAACGCTCTGACAGTCACCACCTCTCTCGATCTCAAGGCAGAGTTCTTGAGACCGGAGGAAGGAATGAAACGCCCCTCCCTCCATCTCGCCATGGTTAGCAGGCTGTCGAAAAACGCGATCTGCGGTGTTGCGCTTCATCCCTCGTCACTGCGACGTACTCTATGTACGCCTTTCCTCGGGATTTGCGCGCCTTGCATCTCATCGTTTTTCAACGGCCTGTTAGGTTTCCAGATGAACGCTGACCGGCGCCGACTTGGTAATCGTGTTAAACACCGGCGAGTATTTCTGCGCCATCCTGACGAGTTCTTCCTTGTCTTCGTCTGAAATATCCGCGTCGATCTTGAAATACACCCGGATCTCGCTGTACCCTACCGGCACATATTCCGACAGACCCAGAAATCCTCTCAGATCGATGTCACCCTCGTATCTGGATTCCACTCCCTTCACCGTGATGCCCCTTGCCGCCGCGTGGGCGACCAGGCTGGTGGTCAGACAACCCGACAAGGCCACCAGGAGGTATTCCACCGGATTGGTTCCGTAATTATTACCCAGGAGTACGGGCGGCTCATCCAGATCAAAGGCCGTTTCCTGTCGAGAACGATCTTCTTTCCCGGCCCCGTAAAAGTCCTCCACGGTTGCCCTGCTGTGGGTTCCCGCCAGCCACTTGTTTTTTGCCCGGAATTTAAATTTGGCTACCTCGGGCTTTTCCTTGATAAGATCGATGGTGCTGAAAAGCATATCCGTATCGATGCCGTTCACTAGTACGGTTTTTTCTTCAGTGGCTTCCATTCTTAGCACCTCCTAACCTTGGCTCCAGGGCTTTCGCTCGACTATGGATGCTCAAACATCGATCGAAGCCCATGACAACCACTCAATCTAAGCCATATACAAAGCATGGATCGTGCCAAACTGGCCAAACCATATTTCATTAATAATATCTGAATATTAGCTTCAATATACAAGGAGACGGGATATCGCGAGATTTCGTTAGTAGCGAGATATGGAGATAAAATAGCGAGATTTCGATAGGAAGTCCTACCGGAATACGTTCTTCGAGCGTGTCAGGTCATGCCGGCCGTTTGATTCCAAGCGCCTTCATGCGCGAATTCAGTGTCGAGGGAGGCATCCCGAGGGTGCGGGCCGCTCCTTCCTTTCCGGATACTCGCCACTGACTCGCCTCGAGGGCGCGAAGAACGTTTTCCCGTTCGATCCGGCGCATGTGTTCGACCGTGAGCACGTCCCGGCCGGACGGTTCCGAACCATCCGTTTCTTGCGCCACGGGGACCGATGACGCTTCCGGCGCGAGTTGAACGCCGTCGATGACGCCCTTCCGTGATGTGATGACCGCCCGTTCGATCGCGTTTTGAAGCTCCCGCACGTTTCCGGGCCAGTCATAGTCCTTCAATCGTTGAAGACATTCCTCGGACAGGGGTTCGATCCACCGGCCCATTTTCTCGGCGAAACGTTGTGCAAAGAAGGATGCGAGCAGGGCGACGTCGTTTCCCCGGTCTCTAAGGGGAGGCACTTTGATGGGAAAGACGCTTAGCCGGTAGTACAGATCCATGCGAAAGCTTCCTTCCTGCACGGCTTTCCAAAGGTCCCGGTTTGTTGCGGCAATAACCCGTATGTCCACCCTGCGTGTCTTGGAACTGCCTACGGTTTCAAACTCCCCTTCCTGAACCACGCGCAGCAGTTTGGTTTGCATGTCCCTGGGCAATTCACCGATCTCATCGAGGAAAACGGTTCCTCCGTCCGCCAGGCTCAGCCGCCCCTCGCGGGACCGGGTGGCGCCGGTGAAGGCTCCTTTCTCGTGGCCGAAGAGCTCACTTTCGATGAGGGTGGGAGGAATGGAGGCGCAGTCGATTTTGATCAGCGGTTTTCGGCTTCTGGCGCCGGCGGAATGGATGGCGCGTGCGATGAGTTCCTTTCCGGTCCCGGTTTCTCCAAGAATCAATACGGTCGCATCCGTGGAGGACACCAGGTCAACCTGTTTCAGCACCTTTTTGATGGCAGTGCTCTCACCCAGAATCTGGTCGAAATTCCGGCTTACTTTGATTTCCTCCAGGAGGTATGTGTTCTCGTCGATGAGCCGATTCTTGAGTGTTTCGAGGGCCTGGTTTGCTTCCAGGAGTTTCTCCTCGGCTTTCTTGCTCTTTGTCACATCCACCAGGCATAAAATGAGCCCTATTACAGCGCCCTTGGGGCCTTTAACCGGAAAGAGGCTCCAATCCCAGTAGGTCACCCCCCGTTCAGGATGTTCGGGGTATTCGAACGGTTTAGCGGACGCGATGTAGGTCTCTCCCGAATCGACGACCTTTCGGAATATGGCGTGGTTCTCTTCGTTCGGAAAAAGATCGAAGTGGTTCTTGCCGGGGAAGAAATCCGGACTTCGGCCGTCGGCTTCCGCATACGCGCGGTTTACCCGGATGAAATCGAAATCCGTATTCAGGTAGGCCACCAGGAAATGCATATTCGAGAATATGATCTCCAACAGCTCGTTCTTTTCCTGCAGCAGCGCTTTCCGCTTTCTGAGTTCGGCCGTGCGCTCCCTTACACGGATCTCGAGTTCGTCTCTCGCCCGGCGTAGCTCTTCCTCGGCTTCCCTGCGGGCCGTGATATCCAGAAACGTGCCGATGAATTGACATACGGATCCGTCCCCATCGCGGGAGAACACCGAATCCCGGGAAAGACACCAGATCCAGCTTCCATCGGATCGTCTGAAACGGTATTCGATCTCCAGAATGTCATCATCTCGAGCGCGGCTGATCGCCTCCACATGAGCGGCCACCTTTGTGTGGTCATCCTCGTGGAAAAGCGACTTGAATGTAGTGTGGGCCAGGCTGTTGAAATGCTCGATCGTGTATCCGGTGATTCTCGTGTATTCGGGATTGATGAAAATATTGAATTTCTTTTTCAGATCGTAGATATAGAGCCCGTTCAGGGAGGACGTCAGCACCTTGTTCGCGAACTTCTCGCTCTTTCGAAGCGCTTCCTGAGCCTCCTTTCGTTCGGTGATGTCACGGTTGCTTCCCCTGACTCCTAGGTACCTTCCCTCCTTGTCAAATACAGGCCTGCATGCATGGCTGATCCACACGGTCCGACCGTCTTTGTGGATGACCCGCAACTCGATTTCGCCCATCTGTCTGTGTTCTTCCACTTCACCCCAGTGAGCCTCGAAAACCGGTACGTCGTCCGGGTGAATGATGCGGGTGCCCAACCGGGGGTCTTCAATAAATTCGTTCGGCTCGTAACCCGTTATGCGCAGGGCTGCCGGAGAAACGTACAGATACCGCCCGTTGGGACCGAGCCAGAACTCCCAATCGTAGGTATTCTCCGCAAGGATCTGATACATCGTTTTGTAGTCACAAAACATCTTTTCGTGCATCACGTCCTCTGGAACGCCCATCCTGACTCCCTACTCGACATCCGGCGGAATCACGCCGAACCCAGTCGTTGCAAGCGGACAAAAACAGACAACCGTCAAAGCGGCATCCGAATTGGAGCGACGAACAGAACTTCCGGCCAACATCGATTCGGAATGACGGTGATAACAGCCGGCGGATCGGCAGGCTTGCCTTGACGCCTGATACGGATCCGGATACAAATTTTCTTTTGATGGAAAAGTGTAGGCAAACTCGGACCGGCATGTCAAGCGGGCTCGGAAAGGCCTCCCAAACGAAGGGCGACGGCGTGATCATGAAACTAGAGGTGCAATGCGGATGGATGAAGCCAGGCTCATAGAGAAGCTAATCCTCATCGAGGCCCTGTTCTCCGGCGCGACGACCGAGGGCGAGAGGGTTGCGGCGGAGCGGGCCAGGCAGCGAATTATGGAGCGGCTCCGAAGCCGGGAAAGGGAGGAGCCGGCTATCGAGTACCGGTTCTCCATGGGCGACCTGTGGTCGCGCAAGGTGTTCGTCGCCCTTCTTCGCCGGTACGGGATCCGGCCTTACCGGTACAAGGGCCAGCGCTATACAACGGTCATGGCCAGGGTGCCGAAGAAATTCGTCGACGAGACGCTGTGGCCCGAATTCCAGGAGTTTTCCGACACGCTGCGGCTATACCTGTCCGAAGTGACCGAGCGCGTGGTTTCCCGGGTCATCCACCAGGACAGCTCGGAAGCCGACGTTGTGGATGAACCGCTGACGCTTCCTTTTGACGGCGACGGCCGCGGTTCAGGGTCCGCGGCATATTCGGCGCCTCCGGACCCGCCGCCGAGAGGGGAAAACCCGACCCCGCAACAAGACGGCTCGAAGCCTTCCGGCAATCGGTCGAAAGGCTCGCTCAAACGTAAGAAGCGCAAGCGAAGATGAAAGCTCAAGAAGTTGATAAGACTTGCCGGGCAAATCGTTTCGGATACAAGGGGCCGGGGTGCAAATACGGGACGTTCATGCTTTTAGACTTCAGAAGAATTCATCGCACTTGATACGAGAGGACCATGCCACGGAAAGCAGGAATAGACGCGCCGGAGGCCCTGCATCCTATGATCCTCAGGGGGATCGAAAGACGGAACATATTCCGACGGGGTGAACACATTGAAAGAGAATATCGATTTAATTTGATTGGAGAATAAAGGTATAAAAGCACGGACGTCCCCACTATTTCTATATTATTGCAAGAAATTCAGAACTTAAGATCCCTTAGTCCTCGTGGCCGTTCGGGTTCGATCCCCGCCCCAGGCACGAAGTTGGGCCGAGCTGGGGCTCGGCGTTCCCGGAAAAAGAAGGGGTCAAAAGGGGTCAAGTCTCGTTTTGACTCTTATTAGGCCAACATCACAGGATGAACCGTAGCGAAGAGTCGGTGTCCGTATTGCCGCCTACAAGATAGAGTACCCAGCCATCCTGCCCGCAAAATCACACATTTTGCTGACGATGCGTAACAAGAACTCCTCGGCGCCGAGTAAAGAGTAGCGAGTTTAGTCCAAGCGGCGGATGGCCTGTGTGGGACGGCTGGGAGGCGTGGCTGGACTTTGCGGCTGTGCGAAGGTTGCGGGGGATGCGTCTCGAGCTTGTGGAAGGACTACTCAAAGGAAGAGCACACAGGTGCATGCGCTTCCGGGGCGGTTTGCCGGTGTGTGACGAAGAAATAGTTACAACTCTGCTTGGGACAATCGCGGTGACATTGAAAAAACACAAAAATATCGTCAAAATAAGGTTGACATTCGATCAAAGGATATGTAGAGAATATTAAATTTTGCTCCAAACCGGCCAGGGGTTTGGGTGGGCTTGGGCCGTTCATGCGCGGCCGCCCATTTCGATGCTGTTAGCGGGTAGCCATTGAACCAACGGTTACCCGTGATTCGTTTTACCGGAAAAACCCCATACTGAACGAGGACCCTTCCATGAGGGATTCCATAATTACAAGAAAGCCTTCTCTGCCGAACGGGCGAAGAACGGATATCGCTCTGTTCGCCGTATGCTTTTTGTTCCTCCTGTTCTTTTCCGCCTTTGTCGTAGCGCCTCCTCAGGTCTGGTCCGAAAGGACTAACGGAGTGCTCGTGAACTCGGACGGGGTCCCGACCGAAACAGCCACCGAAGAAGAGGGCGGCTCTCGATCTGTTCCGTATGCCGAAAAATCGCTTCTCGTTGCGGGCGCTTCCAGTTCGGAAGGCAAGAGAATGACCGCCAGGCGGTGAGGGCGCTCGCTTCGTCTGTTTAACCCGTCCCGGAACCTCTCGAATTCAGGCGCCTCCTGTTCAGGGCCGCGTGGGCCTTCATAGCTGTCAGGGCCGGGAACGCTTGCCATGGGAGTGATGATCCCGCTCCACCCCATCTACTTGGTCGCCCATTATGTATACCCATCCTTATGTATAGCCGTTTGACACTTTTCCTGCAGGACAGTATACTTTAAACAGGCTAGGGACGTTCGCCCGGCGCCTACGGCCGGACCGGCCGGCGTTACGGTGTTCTTCCAGCGTTTTTTCTCCTACCCGAAGTTTTTCATCGTCCGTCCAATGGTATGAGCCGACGGGTTTGGCAGTGCTCAAAGATCGAGCGTGCGGAAAGGCCGTTGAAGACGGGCGCAACTCTATGCCAGGTGCATGCCATGACGTACGAAACCGTTGCATACTCGAAGCAGGAGGGAATCGGTGTACTACGGCTCAATCGTCCGGAACGGATGAATGCCGTGATCGAGGAGATGTACATCGAGATTCAGGATGTGTTGATGCACGCCCAGGAGGACGAAGAAGTCCGCGTTCTCATTTTGACCGGCTCGGTGTTGAAAAAGGACGGCCGGGAAAAGCAGGCTTTCTGCGCCGGAGCGGATCTGAAGAAACATTCCGCCGGCGAGCGGACCCACCAGCAGAAGCGCGAGTATATCCTGCTTGCTCACGAGACCACCCGGCGGATCTACGAATTTGCAAAACCGGTGATCGCGGCTGTGAACGGTCCGGCCCGGGGAGCGGGCGCGGAAATGGCCGTGAGCTGCGATTTTATTTTCATGGCTGAAGAAGCGACGCTTGCGTTTCCGGAAACCGGCTTGGGTACGTTTGTGGGAGGCGGTGTTACCTTCCATCTTTCGAGGATCGTGGGTTTGGCCCGGGCCAAGGACCTCGTTTACTCGGGGAGGGTGATTGACGGTCGGGCCGCCCTGGAGACGGGTCTGGCATTCCGGCGTTTCCCCGTGGCAACCCTGATGGAGGAAGCACTGGCCTACGCCAAGTCTCTTTCGGAGAAAGCGCCGGTTTCGATGCGGCAAGCCAAACAGCGCCTGCAACAGTCTCCCGCCCTGGATCTGGAGACCATGCTGCTGCTGGAGGCCGAGGGTATCCTGACGTGCATGGATACCGAGGATTGGCACGAGGGGATTCGTTCTTTTGATGAAAAACGAAAACCTATATTCAGGGGTAGGTAGCCATGAACTTAAAGCCCGTATTGGATGCCGGCTCGGTGGCGATCATAGGCGCGTCGAGAGATGAGAAAAAACGGGGCTATCAGGCCATAAAGACGCTGTTGGACGATAAGTATGAAGGCGAGATCTATCCGGTGAACCCGAGGGAAGAGAGCATTCTGGGTCTGAAATGCTACAAGAGCGTCCTCGACATCGAGGAACGGGTGGACCTGGCGTTGATTACCACGCCCACCCGGACCATCCGTTCTCTCCTGGAGGATTGCGGTAAGAAAGGCGTTTCCGGGGCGGTCATCGTTGCGGGCGGGTTTGGGGAATCGGGGGCGCAAGGGCGGGAACTGCAGGAAGATGTGGTGGAAATCGCACGTCGGAACAACATCCGACTGGTGGGACCGAATACCTCCGGTTTGTTCAATACCAAGAGAAACCTGAATCTTGTGGGATTGCACGACGTGCCTAAGGGAGACATTGCCCTGCTGTCCCAGAGCGGCAACGTGGCTTTGCATGTGATCACCGAAGCGAAGCTCAAAAGCCGGAAAGGATTCTCCTACTACGTGGGTGTCGGGAACGAAGCGGATATCCGGTTCCATGAATACCTTGAGTTTTTCAGGGACGATCCGGACACAAAGACCATTGTGATGTATGTCGAGGGCTTGAAGGACGGGAGGAAGTTCCTTCAGGAGGCGTATAAGACCACCAAAGAGAAGCCGATCGCGCTGCTCAAAGGAGGAAGTCCATCCAAGGGCAAGTCTTCCGCCGGCTCTCACACGGGAGCTTTAGCGGGCATATCCGAAGTGTCGAGGACGGCGTTCCAGCGAGCGGGCATCATTACCATCGAAAATTCGGACGAACTTTTCCCGGTTGCGGAAACGCTTTCAGGTCTTCCGTTCATGCGGGGAAACAAGGTGGCCATCCTGGCGGACGGCGGCGGGCATGCCACCATTGCTGCGGATCTGCTGACGGATTATGGCATCGAGATCCCCACGCTGTCGAGAAAGGGCCAGGCGAGACTCAGGGAGCTGCTGCCTCCCAATGCCGCAGTAGGAAATCCCGTAGATGTCGCGGGCGGTACGGACGCGGATCCGGGGATTTTTGCCGACTGCGCTCAAGTTCTGCTGGAGGAGAAAGGCGTTGCGGGACTGCTGATTGTGGGGCTCTTCGGAGGGTACGGCATTCGGTTTGCGGAAAAACTGAAGTTCATGGAGGAGGATGCGGCGCACCGTATGGGCAAGCTCGTGAAGAAGACAGGTAAACCCATTATCCTGCACAGCCTCTACAACTTTGAAAAACCCCATTCCCTTGAACTCCTCCGGTACTAGAACATCCCGGTTTATGACTCGGTGGACATCGCCTGCAGGTGCTTGTCCGCGCTATACAGCTACGGCCACTATCGCAGCACGTACCAGCGGAAAACGAACTTCGTGCTGAACTGGGGGGCCAACGCGAAAGAGGCGTGTCAGGAACTCATTGACGAAGCGCTCAAAGAGAACCGGCGCGTGTTGCTGGAACACGAAGCCAAGGAGTTACTCAGGCAGCACGGCGCCCCGGTCTCTCTGGACCGGCTGGCCAAAAGCTCGGAAGAGGCGGTCAGGATCGCAAAAGAAATCGGCCAACCGGTCGTGCTGAAAATCGTGTCCCCGGACATCCTCCATAAGTCCGACGCGTGCGGAGTGCGGCTTCGGCTGGAAACCGACGAGGAGGTGTCGGAAGCGTTCGATGCGATTGTTAAGAACGCCAAAAAGTATGACTCCAAAGCGGACATCAAGGGCTGTATCGTATCCCCCATGGTGAGCGACGGTATTGAGATCATTATCGGCACTAAGATCGACGATCAATTCGGGCCCGTGATCATGTTCGGCTTGGGTGGAGTGCTGGTGGAAGTGGTCAAGGATGTCTCCTTTCGGGTGTTGCCCCTTTCGAGAAGCGCCGCGAACAAGATGATTACGGATATCAAGTCCGCCGCCATACTGGAAGGATTCCGCGGCAAGCCGCCGGTGGACAAGAAGGCGTTGGCCGATTTGCTGTTGACGGTCTCGGAAGTTATCGAGGCCTATCCCCAAATCCGCGAGATGGACCTCAACCCGGTCATGGCGTACGAGAACGGACTCTCTATTGTTGACGCCCGAATTATTTTGAACAGCGGAACCGCGAGAAAGCCTTCCTGAACAGGGTTCAAGGTGAATCCGTCCCCTGATGTGGTGCGCGGATCTCCGGTTGGGATCGTTTGAAACACGAGATTTCGGAAAGGTCCGTGCTGCGGTGCGCCGATGATACGGCTATGGCGATCGCATCAGTGGAATCCATTATCCGCGTGGGGGGAATCGACCGGCGGCGCCTCAGAGATCGGCCGGTCAACTCGCTGAGTACTGACTCCGGCGTACGGCCGGGGGATCCGGAAAGGAACTCTCCTCGTTGCCGTGTCCGGCCGGCCTACTGACCGTCGATATCGGAGACTAAACATACTGTTGGATACTTAAAGCGGATTCTCAGCTTCCGGGAAACGTTCCCAGCTACGGGAGGTCCGTCGGTTCGTCGACGACACACGCTTTCTCGGGGCAGAAAAAGCTCAGCCACATCCCCTTACCTTCTTTCTCGCTCACCCTTCTCACTGGAAGCTTCACCTTCTCTTCCTCGGTCAGGCAAGCCTCGTCCGGGCAGAACACGTCCAGCCAAAGTCCTTCCTTGCCTTCGGCCGCTTCTCGCTGCTCCTGCGGGAGGTCGAGGACTTCCTCTTCGGTCAGACATCGAGCGTTCGGACAAAACACTTTGAGCCAGGCGCCTTTGACTTTTCGAGACTTTTGATTTTCATCCATAGCGTTCTCCCCAGGTTGTTGGTATACGGGCAGGTTCCTGAATATTAAGATATCATGAAAAGTGTGTCAGGTTCAATCAAGAGGGGAGTAGGAAACGAATTGAAGGTTTCACGGGCTTCGATCCGTGACGTCAGAACCATTGGAAGTCGTCGGCATTGAAAACAAACCAGACCGGCTGTCCGGGATGAAGCCCGGCTTTCGTAGCCTGGTCGCGAGCGATTCTCGAAGTGAACGAAGACTCCTTGGAGGCGAGTTTAACAAGAAGCCGGCTCGTACCGTTCTCTATGATCATCTGAGTGATGGACCCGAGGAGAACCGTGTCGCCCGGGGATGCTTCGAGCGGAGTAGGGGATATGCGTATGTCCGATGCGTCCAGCACGGCCACGGCATCCGGATAGGGCGCGGGTAGAGCCAGCAGTCGCCGGCCTTCGGATAACGTTTTCTCCCATAGGCCCTCTTCGCCGGGCTTCCATGGTCCCAGGATGTAATTCTTGGCGCCGGATCCGACCAGCCTCCCATCGTACAAACCCAGGGTCTCGTCCGCCAGGGCGTGCAACCAGAGCGAGTCATGAGTGGAGATGACCAAAGTGGCGCCCCATTCATTTCTGGCCATAAGAGAGGCGTCATTAATCATCGAGGCGCTGGCGGCGTCCACGCTCGCGGTCGGCTCGTCGAGCAGTAAGACCTTGGGTTTGATCACAAGCCTCGATGCGAGCGCCACGCGCTGGGCCTCTCCTCCGGAAAGCTCGTGCCACGCGCGACGGGCGAATCGTTCCGGGGAGAGACCGACCCATTGGAGGGCCCGGTGGACGCGGGCGGTCAGTTGATTGGTGTCGTGTCTGACGCGAAGTCCGAACGCCACGTTTTCAAAAACGGAACGTCGCAGGAGATAAGGATCCTGAAATAGCATGGTCACTGAACTCCTTAAGGACTCGTCCTTCAAGTCCGCGGGTTTGCCTTTGAAACGGAGGATTCCTTCGGTGGGTTTCTCTATGAATCCGAGAATCTTGAGCAGTGTGCTTTTCCCGCTTCCGTTAGGCCCGGTGAGGCCTATGATCGCACCTTCTTCCAGGGCAAGGCGTTCGATGTGGAGTGCCCGGTGAGAGCCGTAGTACTGGGACAGATCGATGATCTCGTAGAGGATGGGCTTGCTCAACGTGCGGTCCTCCGCTTTAGTACGGCCAGCGAAATATTGACCGCAAACGCCATGACGATCAAGACCAGTCCGAGTGCGATTCCCATGGCAAATTCACCTTTCCCGGTTTCCAAGGCGATGGTGGTGGTAAGGGTGCGTGTGTGCCATTTGATGTTTCCGCCCACCATCATGGAAATGCCCACTTCCGAGACGATCCGGCCGTAGGCGGTGATCCCGGCGATGAGAACGGCAAACCGTGCCTCCCACAGACTCGTCAGGAGCAGATGCCTTTTTCGAGCCCCTAACGTGAGGAGGGTGGGAGCGAGCCGGCTATCCAGGCTTTCCACGGCCGTGGCGGTAAGCGCCGTTATTACGGGGACGCCCAGTATGGTCTGTCCTATGGCAATGCCCGGCAGAGTGAAAAGCAGCCCCCATTCGCCTGCGGGGCCTTGTTTGGACAGCAGCGTGTATACGAGAAGCCCGATGACCACGGTAGGAAGAGCCAGCAACGTTTCCACAACGGTCCGGATCGACTTCCGGCCCGGAAACTGGGTGTGGCCGAGCACAAAACCCGCAGGCACGCCTATTGCCAGGCTTGCGGCAATGGATAGGGAAGAGACCCGAATCGTAGCCCACATGGCGGACATGGTTTCCGGGTTTGCCGTCAGGATTAGCTCGATCGCATGACGAAACCCGTCAAAAATATAGGACATGTTCTCCGACCTTTCCGGACCGGATGAATGCTTCAGGTCCGGAATACTCACAGTGTGTACCTGTCCGATGCCGGAACGACACTGCATCTCGGCAGGCTCAAGACAGGAGGGATCTGAAGTTATGTAGCGCAGGTCCCACCGGGTGGGCCGTCAGCTAAATCAGGCGAGCTCTAATGAACGTTTACGTCGGAAGAATTGGAAGCCCTGCCTTGGGCAAACGGCGCTCTCGGAATCGAATATCCTTCTACCGGTCATTTCGGCGCATTTGGAAAAAACAGCTGAGCGTCCATCAACTTAAATTCAGCGATGAGTTTCTGTACCGGGGGTGAAGTGATCCATCGGATAAACGACATCGCCCCATCGTAGTTCACCTGTTTGCACCGGTCCGGATTTACGGCCATGACGCTGTATGGATTGTGGAGCATCGGATCGCCCTCGACGAGCACGTCGAGAGGAGGAGCGGCTTTAAAGTTCGATCGGAATCGAATAAAGGTGGCTCGGTCTGTTATGGAATAGGCTTCCTTTTCCGTTGCGGTGTACAAGGTGGCCAACATGCCCCGCCCTGTTTCGACGTACCAGGGTTCGGTATCCGGGACATCGAGTCCCGCGGCCTTCCAAATGTCGATCTCTTTCATGTTCGTGCCGGAGTTGTCGCCTCGGCCGGCGAATTGGACCTTTTTTGCGGCGATTGTCTTGAACGCGTCGACAGGAGACATGGACTTGACGCCGGCGGGGTCGTTGGTCGGTCCCACGATGACAAAGTCATTATACATGACCGGTGTTCTTTGCGCTCCGTACCCGTCTCTTACATAGGCCTCCTCGGCGCTTGGCGCGTGCACGAGAAGAACGTCGACATCGCAGTTCTTGCCCATTTCCAGAGCCTTACCCGTACCGGCCGCTATCCATCTAAGCTCGATTCCGGTATCCAGCATGAACTTAGGAGCCAGGTAATCCAGTAGGCCCGTGTTGTCCGTGCTCGTGGTTGTGGCCATATGGATGAGTCGGCCCTTGGTGTCGGTCGAGGAGGACTTCTCGGAAGAAGCGAATGCCGCACCGACCAACGATAAATACATCACAAAGACCCCTACCAAGCATTTCTTTAACATGACCGGACTCCCTTCTTTACCTATCGTTAACCCGAAAACGTCATGCGGAGTGAATCCTTCTTCCAGCTTCATTTTCCCTATGTAAGACGTTATATCAAGGTTGATAGAATATCAAGCGAACAGGCGATGTTGTCCGCTAAGTGCGGGTCCCCTGTGGATGCAAAGGCGGGAAGAAACATCTGAAGGCTTGGGTGAGGGAGGGAGCGGAAAAGACGTAAAACAGGGTCCGCGAGGTCCATCGGTCCGACCATGGGAAACAATCGGCAGTAAGCTTCACCGGTATCCATCGCATGCGATGACCCCCAGATCGACGAGAACCGGCCAGAGGTCTCGCTGCTGTATCTCGATCACAGCCCGAAGAAGATCGTCCCCAAAGCCGGACTGCTTCAAGCGGATCAGATCCTGAGCCGTGATGGATCGGAGCGGCCTCATGAGTTGGGTGCCGTATGTTCGCACCCGTTTCCGCGGCTCCGGGGCGGACACGAGGACCCTCAAGACGTCGTTCCCGACGCCGCTTTCTTTCATCCGAATGATGCCTGAAACGGTGACGATTCCCAACAGGTCCGCTTGTCGGTCGATAAGGATCTTCAATGTCTCGTCATCCACTCCATGTTCTTTCAGTTGGGCGATATCTTCCGCGGTGAATGCCGGGGCGGATATGGGGAGGGAAAGAAACGTCAGGGCCACCATAACGCAAAAAAACAGGGGCAGGATCGAGCACTTCATGTAGTTTTGCTGCCCGGTTCGTGGGCGCGGAGGCGCTGCGTTTACATTCGGTGGTTGTGAAGTTCGAGAAGACTTGTTACTTGACATTGTATCGCCTCCTTGCGTTCGAGAAGGGACCCAAGGCTAATGCAACGGACGGGATTCGGCTTTAGAGACAAGGTACAGCAGAAAGCCTCTAAAAGCATTCCCTTCTGTTCCGTAACAGGTCCAAGTGTATTTTGGCTGCGGCTTTTCGGAGTCGGGATGTATTTGCTCTCGGTTAATGTGGTATAGAAAAAAACAAAAGCTGCAATCAGACTCGGGAGATGCGTGACATGGTCCAATACGACGAATCCGGTTTGCTTCCGTATTTCAAGGCCTACGACATACGGGGAAAAGTACCCGAGGAGCTTAATGAAGAAGTAATGTACCTTATCGGGCGCGGGTTCGCTTCCGAAATCCGTCCGGACGAGCCTGTCGCAGTGGGAAGGGATATCCGCCTGAGCAGTTTGGATCTCTGCCATGCCCTGATGCGGGGTCTCAATGATAGCGGAGTGAACACGAAAAACATCGGTGTGTGTGGGACCGAGTTGATCTATTTCGCCGCCTCACGGCCTGGAATCGGCGGCGGCCTGATGGTAACGGCGAGTCACAATCCCAAGGACTATAACGGAGTGAAGATGGTGCGGGCGAACGCTGTCCCTATCAGCGGGGAAACAGAGCTGCCCGCCATAGAGCGCCGCGTTCGGGAGAAGGATTTCCTCGTTTCCGCGCTTCGAGGAGGAAGCGAGGAATGGTGCGTTACAAAAGAATATGTAGAATCCATCCTGAGATTTGTTCCCCATGACGTGCTGAAATCCTACAAGGTCGTGGCTAATGCGGGTAATGGGTGCGCCGGTCCGATTCTGGACGCTTTGGCGGAGCACCTTCCATTCTCATTCGTACGGCTCTTCCACGATCCGGACGGCGGTTTCCCCAACGGCATTCCGAATCCTCTGCTTCCGGAGAACCGCGCCGTAACCGCCGAGGCCGTGAGGAACCATAAAGCGCATTTGGGCCTGGCATGGGACGGCGATTTTGACCGGTGTTTCTTCTTTGACGAACAGGGAACGTTCATAGAAGGGTACTATGTTGTGGGACTTCTGGCCGAAAGGATGCTCGAAAGTTGCAGGAGCGCCCGCATCGTGCACGATACCCGCCTGATATGGAACACCATCGATCTTGTTCGAAACATGGGAGGCGTTCCCGTGCAGAGCCGAACAGGACACGCCTTTATGAAAGCGCGGATGAGGGAGGTGGATGCGGCTTATGGGGGGGAAATGTCCGCCCATCACTATTTTCGGGACTTCGGCTACTGTGATTCGGGGATGATACCCTGGATTCTGGTCGCTCTGGTCATGTCACGAACCGGGAAATCTCTTTCGGAACTGGTTGGGGACCGCATGCGCATGTTTCCTTGCAGTGGCGAGGTCAACCGCGTTGTGCAGGATCCGGATGCGGCAATAGGGGCGGTGCGGAGTCACTTCGAGGCCGAGGAGCCGGATGTTGAAACGCTGGATGGGGTGTCCATGGCTTTTGGCGATCGCTGGCGATTCAATCTGCGCAAATCCAACACCGAGCCGATTCTGCGTTTGAACGTCGAGTCACGAGGCGATCCGAATCTAGTGGTGGAAAAGACCCGAGAGATCTTGAGTTTGATAGAGATGGCCGACGGAGAAACCTGACTCGTCGCTTTCCCGGGCAGGACTATCCCTTCTTCGGCGGCGCGCAAAACAAAAACGGAGCCGCATTTCCGCAGCTCCGCTGTTCTTTGCCTCAGGGGCAATTCGCACTGTCGCTAGCCGTTCTTTCGGCGCCTCTCCCCACTCCTGAATCGTCTCGCTGCCGTGAATCCCAACATGGAGAGCAAACCGGATCCCATCAACAGGAGACTGGGCGGCACGGGAACCACAGCTACGACGCCGTCGTTACCGCAGGTTCCGGTACCCCAAAATGCCGTGAATCCATCGTCAAACGCCGCCAGAATCGTCGGGTCCGTAATTGTGAAAGTAATTCTTCTCATTAGGTTGCCCGGGTTCCCTGGAGTGATCGTGGTATTGACTGAAAGGTTCTCCTCCAGCACACCGGCGCCGATCTTCACATAATAGTCCTGATTGTAAAAAGACGTCGGGTAATTATACGCCGCGTTCTTGGGTTTGGTATACGAGTCCACGTACTGGTTGGCCGTAAGCGTACTCGAAATCTGGTAGAAACCCACGCTCAGTGTTGTCAAGGGGGCGGGGCTTCCGCCGAATCCGCCTCCATCCAGAGAGAACACAACGCCGTAGTCCGGATTGAAGTTGGACATGTCATAACTCTTGTCCGCATTCTTGGTTAACACCGGCGCGGAGGTATCGAAAAACAGGTCGGCGTAATAAATCTTCCACGTCACGTCCCCAACATTGTCACCATTCGTGTCGACCGGTTGGTTCCGAAGGCCGGTGAAATTCGTGTGCAATTCAAATGTGAACGTATTACCCACCCTCGTGACCGTTATGCCCTGAGTTTGAAAGGTACTCCCGTGAAGGTCGTCCGTGGCTGCGGGATCATCCGGGAAAAACATTGTAGAAGCCGCGGCATAGTTCCCCACGGAGAAAAACAGAGCCGAAACACATAAAATCGCTATCCACGTCCTCATGGCCCCCTCCTTCTGTGGACGCCACACTAAAAAAGCCGGGACGCCCTGTCAGGCAACCCGGCTATCTCTCTTATTCAGAGACCCGTGGCTTTCCGTCCCTGTCTCGCGACAGGTTTGGCTTTTTCTGGGTCTGATCACCATCAGCCGCCCGCTTTGATCGCCCTCTGGCAGCCGATGACTATACTCTTTGAGTTTGTTTTGATGCCCCCCTTGGAAGGAGGGAGTCCTACTCCACTTATGTCGGTTATGAAAAAACGGCTAACCTGCGTGATCTTATAATATTCAAACACTCACCGGTTGTCAATAGAAAAAATGAACCATTGCACTTTTGACCGAATGAATATTTGATGATTTGCATCATAGTATCTACCGGGACCCAAGTCAAGTGTAAAATACTGTCCGGGCGCCTTTTTCGACGTGGCGGTCGCCGGCGCCCGGTCGGGGCCGTACATGGTCGTCCGCAGAAAGAATCAAGTTTGTTGGAAGGAATTGCCGAATTAAACGGATGAGTGGATGCCCCCCAATTTCCGGTACTTGGCTAAGAATCCGCTTCTCCGGCTGGAAGGAGTCTGCTCCAGGCTGCACAGGGGGGCCTAGTCCTTAATCCGGATCGTCTCTTTCGTCGGATGCTATATGCCCGAGACGGCGTTTCAGGGACCGGTTCTGATCCAGAAGAACCCGCAAGGCCTCCTGTAGTGCCCGGATCCGTTCATTTTTGTCTCTCAACCGTTCCGTCAAGGAGCGTCTTTCCGAGATCGATCTTGCGTATTCTTTTCGGAGTTGCTCATAATGCTTCCACAGTAAGCCGTAACGCGAACTCAGGGTCGAGAGACGTTCCCGGTTTTCTTGGTTCAACGCCCAGAGGCTTCGATAATGATGGGCGATGACGTCTGCTTTCTTTTGGGGCGGATTACTGTTGTCCGGGGTTTCTTTGTTTTCCTTGTTTACCTGAAGAGGACTCGTCTGCCTCCGAGCGTCGGGAAGTGGGTCTGACGGCTCCCGGGATTCCTGAGAACAGCGGAAAAGGCGTTCAGCGTGCGCCTCCCTTTTGGGTTCAGCAGTTTCCAACGGACGCCGTTCATTCCGTTCGTAGTAGCTAGAAGCACTGCGAGTCCCGCCGAACACGCTCCCGCCGTTACCGATCTGAACGCGTCGGTCGTTGATGATCTTCTTCACGATATCCGCACCCACCGTCTGGGCGTCCTCCGCAAAGGCGTAAACGAGGGCGGTATCGCACACGGAATTGATCAATCGGGGCACCCCTTTCGTGTATTGGTGGATCTCTCCAACAGCTTCGGTCGAAAACAACGGGACGGAACGGCTGTAACCGGCCACGTGCAGGCGGTGCCGGATATATCGGTCCGCTTCCTCCTTTTCCAAGGGGTAAAGATGGTAATGCATTGAAATGTTTTGGGAAAGTTTGAGGAGTTCAGGGCTCTCCAGACGCTGTTTGAGTTGGGGTTGCCCGCACAATAGGATGTGCAAGAGTCTACTCTCACCGGCCTGCAGGTTGGTGAGCAAACGAATCTGGTCCAGTGTTTCGATGGGTATGTTTTGCGCCTCATCAACGATCAAAATGGAACGCCGACCAAGCGCGTGCTGTTCAAGAAGAAAAGACCGCAGTTCTTCAAAGGGCGAAGCTATCTCGCGCAGCGGGTTGTCTCCTCGAAATCTTCGGAGCGCCGCCTCTAGAAACTCCCCCGGATCCAAATTGGGGTTGATGATCATCGCCAGATTGGTATCGTCCCCGATTGTTTTCAGGAGTTGGTTGAGCAGGGTTGTCTTTCCAGTGCCAACGTCACCGGAAAGCACAATAAACGGCTTGTGATCGGTTATGCCGTTTTCGAGACAGGTGAGCGCCAAATCGTGCCCTGGGCTGGCGTAGAGAAATCGGGGGTCGGGGAGGAGTTCAAAAGGTTTTGATCTGAGACCGTAGAATTCAATGTACATGACGTAGGTAATCCATGCGGAAAGTGATGCCGGGCTGCCATCTCGGGTTTTAGTAGGCCCACTCCTTGCGGACATCGCCGCGATTGAGTACAACTCCCACTACATTTTTTTCCTTCAGCAATCCCATGCAGTTTGTGAGGTCCTCCCCGGAAGTGAAATTGGCCCGGGCCACTACAACGATGGCATCCACATACGACGCAAGCACGAGCGCATCAGGGCAATTATTCAAGGCCGGGGTATCAAAGATGACGTACCTGTCCGGATATCGACTCTTGATTTCCCGGACCAACTCTTCGGTCCGATACGAGCCGATGATCTCTGTCGAGTTGTCCATTCGCCCACCGGCCGGCAATACCGTGAGGGCCTCGATATCCGGATGAACGAGAATATTCTTTAAGGGCACGTTGTTGAGAAAGTAATCTTTCAGACCGGGTCCTTCTTTGATGCCCAGGATTTTGTGAACCGCGGGTCGGCGCAGGTCCATGTCTACTAATAGAACGGTTTGGCTGGACTCCGTCGCCAGAGTTATGGAGAGGTTGATTGACGTCAGACTCTTTCCTTCTTTTTCTTTGAAGCTGGTGACGAGAATGGTGTTATACCCAAAGGAACGGGTCTTATTGAGAAGAACGGTCCTCAGCAGCTTGTACTGATCCGCTACCCGATTTTTGGAGAGTATGGAGAATACCCGTCTTTCGAGGAGCTGTTTGCGGTTTAGGGAAACATTCCTGGTTTGGGAGTACTGGGGTTCCGAAACAGCGGTCTCGGTAAATGCGAAGTCGGAAACAGCTCCCTGGGGAGGAGCGCTCGCCGAGGCAATCGGCCTTCGGGAGGAGGCGGGTGCGGGTTTAGGTGTGGCCGGGGCGGCAGTGGGACTCATTTCTCTCCGAGGAACAGAAGAGGATGAAACGGCAGCCGCTTTCGGTAACGGTAGGCGAGGCTTGTCCTCGATAGGCAGCCGGCGCTGAAGCTGGGGTTGCCCGGCCAGGACGATCTGGATCAAGTGGCGGTCTTCCGTGTGGAGGTTGGACAGCATCCGAACCTCTTCCAGTGTATCCAGGGGCAGATTTTGCGCTTCGTCGATGAGAAGGACGGAGCGCCGCCCATGATTCAGCTGGTTCAATAAGAAGCGGTGTATGTTATCAAAAAGTAAGGACTTTCTGTGGTCATCCGCGTTCTCGCCGAACTGTCTCAGCACCACTGCGAGGAATTCGGTGGGATCGACATGAGGGTTAACGATAACGGCGGAACTGAAATCGGTTTTGAGTTTTTTCAGTAGGTAGTTGAACAGCGTGGTTTTGCCCGTGCCCACATCTCCGGTAAGAGCGATCAGGGCTTTGTTTTCCAGGATGCCGTATTCGAGATGGGTCAAAGCCAGATCGTGGCCCCTGCTCACATATAGGAAGCGAGGATCCGGCAGGAGTTCGAACGGCTTGGTTTGAAGGCCGTAAAAAGCTAGATACATGGGGTCATTCCATTTCCAACAGGCGCCGGCCGGCAGCCCGTTCGGCGACCTAATAGGCCCACTCTTTGCGAACCTCGCCGCCGTTCAGCACCACGCCGATGACGTTTCTGCCTTTAAGCATGTCCATGCATTTCATCAGTTCGTCACCGGTGGTGTAATCGGCGCGTGCGACGAGCACCATGCCGTCGATGTAAGCGGAGAGTACAAGGGCGTCCGGGCAATTGCTCAGGGCAGGACAGTCGAAAACCACGTACCGGTCCGGATACCTGTGCTTGATTTCGCGCACGAGCTCTTCCATGAGAACGGATCCCATAAGTTCGGTTGAATTATCCAGACGTCCGCCGGCCGGGAGGACGGTAAGCGTCTCGATATCCGGATGCACGAGCAATTGTTCGAGGGGTTTGTGGTGCAACAAGTAATCCTTCAATCCGGGCTTTCCGGGAATGCCCATGATTTGGTGCACACTCGGCTTCCTAAGATCGGCGTCCACCAGGAGAACCGTTTGCCTGGACTCTCTGGCCATAATAATCGAGAGATTCACCGCGGTGAGGCTCTTGCCTTCTTCTTCCTTGAAACTGGTTACGGCAATCGTGTTATGTCCGAAGGGACGCGTCCGGTTCAACAGCATCGTCCTAAGCAGTTTGTACTGATCCGCGATCCGATTCTTGGGGAGAATGGAAAACACCCGATTGCCGACCAGGTGTTCCTGATCGGTTTCGACGCTCCTGGTTTGCACATAATTCGGCTTCGAATCGTATGCGCCCCCTGTGTCGGGAACCTGTTTCGCCGAAAGAGGGCTTTCTGAGGCTGCTTCTTGAGAGGGGACGGATTCCGGGGTTTCCCAGGCTTCCGTGCGGGACTCCCGCAGCAGAAGCGAGCCGTCTTTCCCGGCTTTTTCCAGGGCTTTCTTGAGATGGCTCACGTGGTTGCCCCGCTAAAAAGAGAGAAAATAGCGCTCGGAAAGGAATCGAAGCACCTTGTAGTAAAAAACATACAGATCCATGTACAAGAAATGGATCGCCGCCAAACCGAGTACGGGAACGCCCACGATGAGGATCACAGCTGAAACGGCCTTCAAACGTCTCCTTCTTTTGTCGCCCGGGGAGAGGATATTGGGTATGATGGTGAGGACCGTCGTTCCGGTAATCCGCTCCACTTCCTCGGGCGTCCGGATGGCATGATCGCTGAACTCCTTGATGGAGCCCATGCCTATCCCAAAGCCTGAGCCAAGCACCAGACTGATCAAAAGAATGGCGGGCCGATTCGGTTTGTAGGGTTCCTCCGGAAGATACGGCGGCTCGATCATGGTAAACTTTTCCGCGAGCTGTCCTTCTTCCATTCCCTCCGCGATCTTGGCCACCTGGTATTTCTGTTCCAGCTGGGACAAACGTGTCCTCACGGTTTCGTAATCCGTCGTCAGTTCCCGGTATTGTTTTTCCACGCCCGGCATGGTCCTCAGCTTCTTTTGTGTTTGATCCCGTTCTTCAATAAGTCTCTCTTTTTCTTTTCGTAAGAATTTCAATCGAACTTGAGCTTTTTCGACTTCCGATTTCAGGGAGACGTACGCGGGATTGGTGGCTTCATTCAGTGTCGGCTCAGAGTTGGCTGTTTGTGTGGACGAAGGTTGTTCAGCCGCTGCAACTTCTTGCTGAAGCGCTTCCAGTTCCGCCGATGATTTCAAGACGGCAGGATGCTTGCCGCTGTATTTGGCCTTCAATTGGGCCAAATCATGCTCCAGTTGCTGCAGCCGCGCCTTCTTTTGGGTCAAATCCTGGTGCTGCCCGGTGGTGGATTTCAATATTTCGATTTCGTTCTCCAGGGCCTGGAGAGCGGGATGCTTGTCGCTGTATTTGGATCTCAGTTGTGCCCGCTTGAGTTCCAGTTGCTGTAACTGCTCGTTATCCGTAAGCACGCGGGAAGTGGAGGATCCCAGGAAGGGATCCAAGGAAGCCAGTTGGTTTTTCAGATTCACCGTTTGTTCTTCCAGGGAGACGATTTCTCGCGTTACGTTATTGATGCCGTTGTTGATGCTTTCGAGGTTCTGGATGTTCAGCGTCATGAATTCGGGGAGCTCTTCCAGATGCTGCTGTTTGAACCGCGAGATATCCTCCTCCAACTTTTGCGTTTCAACCTTGGTCACTTCCACCTGTTTCTCTAGGAACTCGGCCGTGCCTTTGGCGCTGTCCTTTCTGGCTTCGATATTGCTGGACAAGAAAAAAGACGCCAACTCGCTGGTCACTCGCTGGACGGTCTGAGGATTTTCACCTTCAAAAGCCAGACTGAAGGCGATGGTCAGGTCGGAAGGAGCATTGGAGCGGACGGTTTTAATCTCCGCGCTGATGGGGGTAATGGTGATCGATTCCTTCACCTTGTCCACCAGCGTGTCCGTTGGCATCTTTTCCCGTTCGCTGGCATAGAGGTCGAACTTTCTGACCAGCTCCAATATTTTCGAACGACTCATCACCTGCTGAGCAATGGCCTGAATCCGCTGGTCCGCATAAGTTGTCACCGTTGTGGGCACCAGAGCTTCGGTGATCTGCTGACCTTCGATGAGAATCACGGCTTCGGATTTGTAAATATTGGGCAAGAGCGTGGCCACGGCCGATCCGACCAGAATCAACAACACGGCGGGCCAGACGATCCAGTGGATCCTTCTTCGAAATACGGCAACGTAATCGCTGAATCCTTTAACATTCTCCATTTCGTTTTCCGGTATGGTTGTGGATTTGGATCAATGTCCGCTGAACAGGCGCTCCCACGCAACGATCAGTTTCAGACCGGCTTCGTAACGGTCGGTGCTGTCCGTTTCGTCGTAGTACGTGTAGTTGAAGAACCCTCTCAGCGTGACTTCCCGAGTCCAGCGGAAATCCATGGACGGCGTGACATAGATGTAGCTGCTGTCGTCCCCGCCTTCATCGCTGGTGGCGCGGACATAGTCCAGACTCGCGTGGGTCCGAAATCGCTCGGACCAGGTGTAACTGCCCCGAAGGCTGGCGCGGTCTCTTTCGAGGCTGTCGCCTTCGAGGGAAGAGTACTGGTCCCGACTCAGATCCAGCTCCATGAACGACTGCTGCCAGTCTTTGTGGAACACCAGGTTGGCTATGAAACCGGAGGAATCGCCATCCTGATTCTCATCCGGAAAAAACGGGATCTTGGAGACCGACTTGCCTTCCGTTTGGGTGTATCGGTATCCCGCTCCCACCTTGGCGTTGAAGTCCTCCGTGAATCGATACGTGACGTAGGGCATGATATTGAACGTCTCGATTCGTCGATCCACCAGAACAAAGAAATCGGATTCCAGGTTGTCGTATTTGGTCTTGTAGTATCCGAGACTGACAAAAAAGCTGGTCTTGGGGTTGAGTATGTACTGGGGAACCAGGGTCACGGAGTCGCTCCAGTAGTCGGCCGTATCCACGGGATCATCCGGGTATCGTGTATAGTCGCGGCCCACGTCGAAGGCGCACAAAAACACCGGGGAAAACACATAGTCCAAACCGGCCGTGCCGCCGAATCGTTGCCGGTCCTCCCGGCGGGCCAGGCGCCCTTCCTCCAACAATTCCGTATCCAGCGTGGTGTCTACTCTGAAAAAACCGCTGGCCCGGAGGTTTAATGTCTGGAGGAGCGCATAACCCAGCGACAGCCTGTGATCGTGGTGGATGGTGTCCAGTTCGTCTTCTTTGATGAATTTCTGATATTCGGCGTATGTATTGAAAGCGGACTGAAACCGTTCGGTACGATAGCCGGCTTCCACTTTGGGTCGGACATATGTAATGAAATCGTCCTTCTTGTCGTCCTTGGTGACCAGAATGTTGCTATCGTAACGCTCATCGAGCTCGAAACGAGGGGTTACATACCAATCCGCGGCCATGGAAAAGGTCGAAGAAAATACCATGGCCACGACGAAGCACACGGTCCAATGAATGGAACGACGATACATCACGCTCTCCAACGTTTTCGCCTTCACTGATTCACCTCCGCTTCAATAGAGGTCATGGCACCAGAACAACGTCCCCTCTCTCCAACAGGATGTTCTGTTCCAGGCTTTTCCCGTTGCGGACGTCGCTGTAGTCAAAGGGGATCTTACGAGTGTCCTGGCTATGGCCGCGTATGATGAGGATATTGTCGGGGTCCGCAAACGTGGTCAAGCCACCGGCCAGGGACAAGGCCTGCACCACCGTCAAGGGAGAAGATACGTTGAACACTCCGGGTTTCGCCACCTGGCCGAGGACAAAAAAGATGAGACTGCCGAGTTCCTGAACGATAACGGTGGAGCTGGCCTGAGGGATGAAGGCGCTGACCTTTTCATCGATGACTTCCTTCGTTTGCTTGGTCGAACGGCCCGCCACCTGTATGTCCCCGATCAATGGGAAGGAGATCTTGCCGTCCGGACGAACGACGAGTTTTCTCACCAGGTCCTCCTCACCGTAAATCGATATCTCGAGCACGTCCATGGGATGAATCAGGTAGTCCTTGGATGACTCCTCCTTCTGGCACCAGGCCGGTCCCGAGGCCAACAGAACCACCATCGCCGTCACGAATGCCGCGCTCCATAGGATCTTCATACTGTTTCCCCCTTCTCGATCATGGTTAACAGGCTGTTGGAAAACGCGATCTGCGGTCACGCCAACGGCGTGACGCTTCACCCCTCCTCACTGCGACGTACTCTATGTACGCCTCATTTCTCGGGATTTGCGCGCCTTGCATCTCATCGTTTCTCAACGGCTTGTAACAACCCGGCTTTTTCGATGGGCTGTTAAGTAACCTCGATGCCTAGGAAACCAAAACGCAGACGAAATGTCAATTTAAAAGACTTGGAGTGCACTCAGCCCATATCGCTACTAGTGCATCTTGTAAGTTCGACGAAAATTACAGAACCCTATCCGGAAATTCCTTTGATGCCTACGATAATAAAACTGATCAACGCAGAAAGCGTAACCAGATTCCAGTATTTTCTGCCGTTCCTTAGAATGACTTCCGTGGTCCAAAGCAGCACTATCATACCTCCGGCGATGGTGCCCAAATGAAATTCCCGGATCTGTTCCATGGGAAGGAAAGGTATAAGTGCTACCAGGAGTAACAACAAGTAGTCCAGGGTGCTGACACCGAGATCTCTGAAACGGCTGATGACCAGATATACGGCCAGAATGAACGCGATGCTCCCCCAAAAAACATAGTTGTAGACACTAATCGAGACGGACAGAAAAGCGAGACGTTCCCCCTGAGTGGAAAACAACAGATAAAATCCCAGCAAATAGAGCGAAAAACGAACCATAGTTGGAAACATGGATCGACGGATCCAGTAACTTGCAAGTGCGGCCAAGGCCACCAGCCAGAATAAAAGCGGCTCCCATAGGCTCTGAAATCTCGGGACGCTGGAAAGCGCCAACCAGACAAGGCCGGCGGACAGAAGGATGCTGAGTACGGCCAGACACCCCTGTTGCAGACGCTCGAACGTGTTCCGGCCGAGGACGTCCGCCCAGCCTTCCCCCCAATTCAATACACGACCGATTTTCCATCCGGATCGAATACTGATCCAGGGGACCATCAGTATCGGTATGGCGATGAGCAGATAGGTGAGGCAGACCCACTCTTCCGGATAATACCTGAGATACAGCGCCAAAAACAGCATGCCGCCCTGGAGGATATAGATATACACCACCGAGGCGATGTGCGAGGCGCCCATCTTCAGCAGACGATGGTGAAAGTGTCGCTTATCCGCCAGAAAGGGGGAATGGCCTTCCAATAGGCGCTCAGCCATCACGGACGCCATATCCAGCAGCGGGAAACCAACGATCAGGAGAGGCAAGGTGCGCGCAAGGGCGGAACTCTCGGATTGTGTCAAGTACAGGGAGAGTACGCCCGCCGAAAAACCGAGCAGTTGGGAACCGGTATCGCCCATGAACACGGTTGCGGGAAAGGTGTTGTAGCGAAGAAAACCCAGGAGCGCACCCACGATGACCAGGCAGCAGGTGACGATCGCCATCTCGTTTTGCCCATAGGCCAGAAGGGCAATGCATCCGAAAATGAAAATGCACAATCCCCCCGCCAATCCGTCGAGTCCATCCGCAAGATTGATGGCATTGGCGCCGGCCAGCAGGAACAGGATGGTCAGCGGAATCCCGATCCATGGGGTCAGGGAAATGTCGTAGCCGAACCACATGCCCAGGTCGGAGACGTAGAACTTTCCGATGACCATGACGGCAAGCACGCCGAGAAACTGGCCCAGAAACTTCTTTTTGTAGTCGAGTTGGAAAAGATCGTCCAGCAACCCCAAGATGAAAATGATGGCTGCGCCCGTGAAAAACGCTTTGAACGGTAGGGTCAAAGGGACCCAGAGCCAGACGGGAACCAGTATGCCTCCGGCCAAAGCGATTCCACCGGTTCTGGGTGTGGGAATCCGGTGGACTTTTCGCTTTCCGTCCGGTTGGTCCACCGCGCCGAACAGGGGCGCCAGCCTGTTGGTCAAAGGCACCAGGATGACCGTTACATAGAAAGCCAGGATGAGGGCGAACAGGGCGAACATATTAATGTCCCCTTCGGGGAATGGGAGAAAATCCCTCGACTTCAGGCGAAGACTTTAGTAGGCTTGCGGTATTATGGAGAAATATCGCAAAACCTCGCATGCTGTATATGACATCAAGTATCACTCGAGTTCTCGCCCGGGTAGATAGGTCTCCAGCAGAGGCGCGACGAGCCAGGTAAACCGGGTCAGTCGCTTATCCGCCTCTTCCAATGACTCTACCGGGTAAACCGGCGTGATGATTCTCACCAGGGCGCCGTCGGTGCGCTGCATGGTAAGCGCGTCCCAGAACACATACCACTTCAACTGATAGGCATTGGTGAGATTTCGTCCTCGCTGTGGAAACCAATAATAGCTGAGCTGTTTGCGATCCAACTTCTGCATGAATGCCCGATTGACGGTGAGGGGACGTTCGTCCGGCCCGGGCGGCCGCAACGTAACGCTCCCCGCCTCGTCGAAAAGCCAGCCGCTGCCCGGCAGGCATGTTTCGGGCGAGTGGATGGATTCCCCTTTTCGTTGGCTTTCATAATACGCTACATAGAGGTTGACGGACTGTCCCTGGGGATTGAGGTATTCCGTGAACACATATTGGCTCAAATCAAGCTCAGCGAGGACTTCCGGTTCAATGGTCAGCCGGGTTCCTTTCCATTCGCCGATGGTGGCGGGAAACTGGCGGATGTCCTTCAACGGAGGGGTTTGCTCGCGAAAGTCCACGGATCGGGAAAAGAGCAGGGTGGCGCCTAAAACCACAATTCCCGCGCAAAAAAAACCTCCATTCAAAATCGTCCGGGAAACCGATATCCCTGTGCCGGCCGATGGGGCGCGATCCGAATCTTTATCCGCGGCGCCTATTCCCGCAACCGGCTTGGGTGCGATCTTGCTCAAAATCCACATTTCGATCAAAAGAACGCCCAGGGAAAACATGAATATGAACCAGCCGGAGAAGCCGTGGAAAAAACCTTCCGCCGCTTCGGGGCTCCAGAGTTCGGACAGGATTCCCGTCAGAGCGATCCGCAAACTGTTGCTGAAGATCGCCAGCGGCACGGTGGAGATGACCAGTATGGCTCGTTTCCAGAACGCCCCGCGGAAGAAATAGGCCAGGAGCAAGCCAAGAACGATGAGCGGAAATAGATAACGAAGGCCGCTGCAGGCTTCCACCACTTGGAGTTGCGTAAATCCCAGATCGATCACATTTCCTTCTCTGTATACGGACAGGCCCGCCAGTTGAATGAGAGCCACACCGATCTTGGACGCCAGGAGCTGCAATTCCACGGTAAGCCTATTGTGCAGGAAGGCGGGCAGGCGGAACATGGTGGGAATCAATATCAAAGGAAACGCCATGATCTTGATTTTGGCCGTGCCGAAATGCATCCACAGAATCCCCACCAGCACGAACCAGAACGAGAAGTATAGCGTCAAGTATTCTCCACCCAGTTCTCCCAGCCAGAACAAAAAAACGCCGAAAACAAAAGGCAGCACACCGATCCAGGAGGGCTTCGACGGGTTTTCCCTGAGAGGTCTTCGTTTTTCCCACAACAGGTAGAGAATCACCAGGGGAATCAGATAAGCGTAACTGTAATCCCCGTCCCATCCGGATACGAGGTAGGCAAGGGAAGGGTAGTATAGGACGGCCAACAGGAGAACATACACAATTCCCCCGACCCAGAAGAGAACTTTGGATTTCAAGAGGGAGCCTCCTTATGAAAGGTGTTGTTTGATTGGGGATTGCTCACCGGGCAGAATAGAACGAAATGAACCCATTGCCAACACCCAATGACCATTAACAGGCTGTTGAAAACCGCGATCTGCTGCGTTAAGCTTCATCCCTCGTCACTGCGACGTACTCTATGTACGACTCATTCCTCGGGATTTGCGCGCCTTGCATGTCATCGTTTTTCAGCAGCCTGTAGCAACCAGACTTTTTCAACGGGCCGTTCATATACTCCCTCACCCTGGGCCTTCCCCCCGTGTCCGGGGGCGAGGGGACCAAACCCCATGGTCGATTTCGGAGATAATAGTTCGTCCCAACCCCGGTGTGGCTCAAAAAACCCCCTCTCCCTCTGGGAGAGGGCCGGGGTGAGGGTGTCTCTTTCTCCCTCTCCCCCCGTTGTGACGGCGGCTCCTGCCGACGCATGGGAGAGGGCCGGGGTGAGGGCTTGTTGACCGCTTGTCGTCAACCCGCCAATATCTTCCAGATCCGCTCCGAGGTTTTTCCATCCCATTTGGGGGGCACGGAGAATGCTTTTCCTCTTCCGGCCAGAGCAGCCTCGAAGGCATTCAGGATGCTCGTTTTCGTGGTTCCGCCGAGGATGTTCGTTCCCAGTTCGATGGTGATCGGCCGTTCTGTGTTTTCCCGGAAGGTCAGGCAGGGTATGCCCAAGGCGGTGGTCTCCTCCTGGAGCCCTCCGCTGTCCGTGAGCACCGCTTCGGCGTCTTTCCAGAGGTAGAGCGATTCATTGAAACCCAGAGGCGGCAGAAGGAAAATGCGATCCGAGAAGCGGATGCGGAAGCGCTCCAGACGCTCTCGAGTGCGGGGATGAACAGGAAAGACGATCGGCGTGGCGGCCGCAATCCCGTTCAGAGCGGCCGCAATATCTTTGAAGGTCTCCTCGGAGTCCACGTTGGATGGCCGGTGAAGCGTGAGGAAAAGATATTTCCCAAGCGTTTCCTTGAGACCGTGGGAGGCGAATCGGACGGTGTCCTGGTTTGCAAGCTTAGCCAATTGGTAGTACAGATTGTCGATCATTACATTGCCCACGAAATGGATCCGGGATCGGTCCTTACCCTCGTGAACGAGGTTGTCTACGGCGCTCTGTTCGGTTACGAAGAAATGATCCGAGATCGCGTCCGTCACCATTCGGTTGATCTCTTCCGGCATGGCGCGGTCGAAGCTTCGGAGTCCGGCTTCCACGTGCGCCACTTGCACCAGACATTTCTTGGCTACAATGCTGCAGGCCAGGGTCGAGTTGACGTCCCCCACAACCATAACCAGATCGGGACACTCGCCAGCGCACAACGCCTCAAAGGCCAGCATGATTTTCGATGTCTGCTCTGCGTGGGTCCCCGAGCCCGCGCCAAGAAAAAAATCCGGCTCGGGAAGATCGAGGTCTTCGAAAAACGCCTGCGACATCTCGTAGTCGTAGTGTTGACCTGTGTGCACAATACGACAAACAACGGACGCGTATTTGAGCGACTCGTGAAAAATGGGCGCAATTTTCATGAAATTGGGGCGCGCGCCGGCGATGAGAAGAACGTTCACGGGTTGTACTCCAAAGCATGCGATGGTTTTAGGCCTTTGTCCGCGGGCATGAAATCTCATTCATTAGATCGGACGAAAGTCTTACTTTCTTTAGTACGTCATCGACAGCGTCCGGAGTAACCGGCGGCCCCGCGCTTATACCGGTTACAAATAGCGCTGAATCGGCACGGTCCATGAGTCGAGCATGCAAGACACTACACTCTTCTTTCGTCCCGTAGCGGGACGAATACCATCCCAAAATGGGATTCTCGCTGCCCTCAATGAGAAAAAACCGGGGACCACGGAAAGCTCGGTTCTTTCGAGGATACTTGCAGTGAAAGGATTTGTCCAAATGAAATTTCCTTGTTGCACAGCCTGGTCTTTACCGTCAACCGTTACGGTATTATGGGATCTCGTTCCTTTGAAATACTTCCGGAGTTCATTGACACGATTGTAGCGATAGGTTCCGGGATCAACAAGAATCTGACGCCCATCCACGGAAAGGGTTAGGGAAAGACAGTCGGCATGCCCATGATTATATAGCGGGGGCATGCCCAACGGACCATGGTCAAAGATGATTCTTGTGTTACGCCCGGCCTCCATGAGCGTGTATCCGGAGCGAAAAAAACTCAGGCAGCGGCCGTATCCCCAAGAGAGAGGCTTGTGGACCTTTTCTGCGCCGCCCACTGCATAGTGTATTTGGCCAAAGCGATCGAAGATGTCGTTAGGCGACCGGATAGAGCTCGGTTGCGAGGCTCGTCCAACGGGCTCCTCGGATGAGACCAAACCTTCAAAAGACTTATGAAATGCGACGTTTTTCACTGTATCCACAATGTGTCTCTTGGGTTTCAGTCCAGGAGCGATGGCGTGACTATCATCTGAATCTCCAATCATCGGAAAATTCTCTTCATGTTCTTCAAACGATCTAAGAAATCGTTCACCCATCACTAATCGGCTGTAGACATTGGAAGGCACATGCAATCCGTTTTTAACGAGAAAGTCTACCGCCACCCAGTATAAGTCTAACAAGAATCTATGATACCCAAATGCTTGTTCGGCTGGGCCTCCGTCCTCCAGTATTTGACTTTGAACTTGCCGATATAATATTCTTGTCCCTGTTGACAGCCACTCCTCGTCGGTGTCTCTGAAAACCATACCGGCAAAAATCAATCCGACACATTCAGCTATGGTATGGTTGCCTGTCGACGAATATAAAGAAAGTCGTTTAGATATGAACCATGCGTGCTTGTACATGGTGTTTACAATCGTGGTGTACTCGGATTGAGACAGATTATCGATGAATTTAAGGCAGCATAGGAAAACAGGTATTCTAAGCCCGCATTCCATCACGGAAATATAGTGAGGACCCATAAGAAACGGATTGTTCGAAATCCACCTCAGGACCACTTCTTTTGCAGAGTTGCCTATATTAACATCGCCGACAATCGGGCCTGCGCTTCGACTGTAAAACAGGAGGAGCGAAACATGCTGAAGTCGTGCAGGTTCCCATAAAGAACGAATGTCAACTGGAGCCTTCGCCCATTTGATCCGAGAGAAAAAGAGGCCTCTCCATCGGCTCTCGATCGTTCGCACAGCCGAGTGGTTGTCAGTGTCAAAGAAGTTTCCTTTTAGAATGGATAGAATCGTCTTTTTACTGACGCTGCCGGTGATGCCATGCATCTGGATACTATCGACACGTGCGCGGACAGTTTGAGAGGGCCTTAGTAGTGTACTGAGGTGATTTTGACGTATTCTCATCAGAAATACAGAAAGAGACTGTTTCACCCTGTAAAATATCTCAGGGATGGAGGCGTTCATTAACCTGATGAGAATAAACCTTAGAGGGTGCACAACAGGTCCTGTCCACAAGTTGTGTAGTATCACAAGTTAAATCGTTTTTCTGTGGCTCGAGCTTTGGCGCATCTTGGAAAACATATCCATCAATTAGGAAATTGAAGTACCTATATTGATACCAAAACAAATATGTAACCGGTAGTTGTAAATCAAAGTAACCTCATCGATCCTGTAGGTAGCTCAGAGTGCCATTTCAAATAACTTATGCAAATCAATGTCATTATAAACTGTGGGAATGAAGTCCGAACCAAACAAGACAAGCAATATATATGCCAGGTCTTGCTTTAAAAGTATCCTTTCACTATAAGATTCGGTCATGCTGATTTCTCGAGTCTTAAATAATCGAAAACAGTATACCTTCCATTGCTGAATAAGTGGTGACAGCCTTTGATCCTAGGGTAAAAATGAGGAACAATTTCGCAAATCTCCACCTCACTGTATGTTGACAAAGATAAATCAACTATCTTGGCTAATGTAAGGCCAGATCCATATGAAGCAAAGCCTTGTTTTTGTCTTACCCTGACAGGAGAGTCACTACCAGCGTCAAGAATACCTCCATTTCTAGCAATATTACTATTAAAAATCAGAGGGTTATTTTTGTGAGGGGTCCATTCCTCTGAAAGTGGATGATCAGTATAGTAGGCAAACAGTTGTGAATCGTAGTCATTGCTATTTTTGATAGCGACATTGGTAAATAACCACCATCTTTCTTTATGAGCAAATAGCATTGAATCGGATGTATTAACATTATTCATCAAGGTCTTTTGATATTCCCAATGTAAAGGAAAGTTGACACATTTATAAAGCCTTATTGAGTTTGTTTCATGAGTCTCAGGTATCATATACAAATGGTTATCATACTCGAAAAGATAAGGAAACGACATATGAAACGGCTCTTGGATTACCGGTCCAAGTATATTGTATGTCTTGTTGTCAATAAGCTCAATTGCAGTAATGCAACCTTTATTTCTGCTATAACAAAAATCCTCAACATAGCATATTGTCTTGCCCTCTCTTGTTACTACAAAGGGATCCGCAAAGAAGCGATTTGAAGGATTGTTTATCTGTACACCATCCCGGAGAATTGCATCTTGCCATTTACTTGCTATAAAGGCAACGCTCCACCTTTCATGTTTGTGAAAAACCTTTTTATTTAATCCTAACCTGAAAAGTAACAACCCTGTTAGTAGTAAATACTTTATCGACTGAAAAATGGATGGAGCCTTTAATATTAACTCTGGGTAGGGAACTTTGTCCTCAGCTACGGGAAGATACCCGCTATTTGCATAAGCAAGAATTACTTTTGACAGATATGGATAGCTTTCATTATATAAATTGACTAGGTTCTCCGTGTATGTTCTACGGGTAGGAATTTCACCTCTGAATATTACTGAACCACCATCTAGTTCTTCTGTCAAGATCTGTATGATGAACCCTGTCGAAGGTTTGTGTAGGTAAACTTCCCAAAAAGCAGCCGGTCCTCCTCGATTCCACCGATTGTCACCATGATGAAAAGATATAATTCCTTGTTTTGCCGACCTAAGTATCGCTCCTTGGAATATACCTCTCGCATTTCCCTTTATAATCAGATCTAAATTTAATGCTTTAATCTTATTTATAGCATCATCTGAAAATCGAACGAAGAGGGCAGATTTTGAATAAGTTCTCTTAACATGAATTAGATTGTTATTGATATAATCAGATAGATTATATAACTTGCTATGAGCTTTGAGTTGAGATGATGAATTGGATAATATTCTGTACTCGAATTGGGTTAATTTATCAAAAAAAGCCAATTCAATAAAACGAAGTAATCCTGAGGTATGAAGTTTAGAAATGAGTTCTTTTAACCAGTGCTGTTTTGGTTTTCCATCGATAGTTAACAAAAAGAAAAGGTTAACTCGCCCATTTTGAGCCAATTCTTTAACAGTATCGTGGAGGTATTTATCGCAATTAAGCGAGTCGATAAGTATACCTATTCTTTTCACTTTAGCTCCTTCTTATCGTGCTTGAGGGCCAGCGAAGTGTGATTCAGAAACCGCTGGTGCCAAATACTAGACATCCGATGACTGAACGCTGCTTCGGTGACTAAGGTGTGGTTTTTGCTGCCAACGGATGATAGGGGATGATAAGAGCACTGCGGTGCGAGGCCCAGTAGCGCGGTGTGGAGATAGCGTTGCTCCGGGTCTTCATGGTATTCTTGACTTCACATCTAGGGGCGTTTATTATAATGCCTGTAATAACGTGCATAGACTCACCAAATAGATAAATGACAACAATTGTACATAGTTGCGATCAACACAGAATTTCTGTGCGTTAGGAGCAAGAGGTAAATATGGGGTGAAACTGGATACGTATGCAATTAAGGTCAGGAGCCTGTCAATTGACGTTTAATCTGAGTATTATACTATTCTGCTATTTTACAAAATGATACTTATATTAGACTATGAAAACAGAAGTGATTAGTCTACAGAAAGCAGTTCTTATATGTATAAGGAATTGTTAACCATCTTGAGGCTAACGAGATGAGTGCTCATTGTCATAAACCTCGAGAATAATACAGAGCCATTTCGCAGCAATGGTTTTCAAATCATACTGAAGAACCGAGTCGTAGGCGATGGCCGCCTTTTGAGCTAGAAGGTTCGGATGGTCCAAACAAAAAAGAATCTTTCCTGCCAAGTCCTCAATATCGCCAGGATCAGAAAAGGTCGCGGAGGCCTCGGTGAGGATTTCAGGTATTCCTCCGACTTTGGTGGTGAGAATGGGAGTTTTTGAGGCCATGGCTTCAAGAAGTATGCTCGGTATTCCTTCCGAATAAGATGGAAGAACCAGCAAGCCGGTCGTCTTAATCTGTTTGATCAGGTCACGTTTTGAAAGCCAGGCATTAACTTCAATGTGGTTCTGTAATGAGGCTTCCTGAATTATAGTCCTTAACAGGTCGAGCTGTTTGTTTCCGAAGATGGAAAGTTTGGCGGTTGGCTGTCTTTTAATAACGCGCTGAAAAGCCTTGACAAGGTCGAAAACGCCCTTTTCAGGCAGTATAGCACCGAGATACGTCACGAGAAGGCGCTGGCGAGGGATATCTTCAGGATGATCATATTGTCTCACAATAATGGGGTTGGGAAGGACAAAAACCTTTTGGCCACCCAGGTAAAACGAAAGAAAATGCTTCATCTCCTTTGTTAAAACTACTATACCATCGCATTTCCGCAAAATTGACAATATGAATCGGGACCTTCTGGTTGAATTTTCAAGGAAGTTCTTGAAGTGAGTCGGATGAATATGTAATATAACCTTTAACATAAATGCTTTAGATAATAGAACAAATATAGACTTTCGGAAGAAGCTTGAAGAAGCAGAAGAATGGATATAGACTATATCGTAAGACATGAGCAAACATATACATATAAACCGTGCAATAGAAAATAGATACGTCACTAGCTTTATAATGCTGTTTTCCCCGACAGAAGTTGGAAGGTATCTGCCTTTTAGTAGCTTAAATTCATTGGTTGAACAGAGTCTGGAGCTGATTTGCCGAACTCCGCCACGAACAATTAAGCCTGGTCCGATCATCAATAGCGACGGTGTCAGTACTGCCATGAAACGCTCAATCCTAAGATGTACTACGCTTTCTGTAAGACGGAAGAGACATCTTTGATGTAATAAATTCCCATTAAAAACCAAAACAATTGGGCCAGCTCAACCCTCGTAATATAACTGTTGCTGACAAAATTCATGAATAGAACCGAAGTTAAAACGGCAACCCCAAAGTACTTAAATTGTGGGGCCATTCTCAGCCGAACAATGTGCAAAAACAAGATACACATCATCATGAGATAAATTCCCAGGCCCGTAACACCCAATCCGATTAGAAGAGTGAGTAGATCGTTGTGACTTTCAGGAATTCTTCCGTAAACAGACGTGCCGCGAGATCCTTCATTGCCCAAACCGATGCCAGCTATCTTCGATGCTAATCCAAGTCTGGAGAAAAACGCCAAATTTGTTTTCCATAAGTGAATGCGCCCTCCGCCAGCCATGTCCTTAATTTTTTCGCTCCTGCTTTCAGCAGCTCGGAAGACGTCCCAAAAAATAGTTCTGACAGCTCCATATTGTATAACGGATATCAGAATCAACAGTGTACAGAACAGAAAAAGAAGCTTTTTACTATAACCAAAAAGAAAGATAATCCAAAAAATCAAAAACCCTAGAATTGCCGTTCTAGTAGCGCTTTTGTAGATACAGTACATGGATGAAAGTAAGCTAAGAATAAGTAATAATCTGTAAACATGCGAAAAAGCTCTGATAGCTGGCTTACGTACAAGTAGATAAAGTGCCAATAAGAATGAATAAACTAGCATGGTATGTGCCATTGCATGAATACTTTCAAAGAGCCCTTTGTAACGTTCAAGTCCGGTCCAGTAAATCACCATGCCAACGGTTACACCTTTGTAGATATAATATGCGTTCAACCAGATCACGGAAACATAGGTGATTAGCATAAACAAGATGATGATCCGGATATGATCCCGAGATGTCAGCATGGCTGCTGTAGCAAAAAAGCACACGAAAGGGAGGATCTGTCTGGCTGTTTCTCGCAGATGGCCACCATAAAAAAGAGTGAGAATATAATAAAGAACAAAAAAGAAAACCAGCAAGTGGAATGGGCCGAACTTGATCTTTCCAATAGCAAGAAGGACAAGAAAGAAGGAGCCGAATAAAGCAAAGGCCTCTTTAAAAGTGAATATACCGAGATGGAGGTCGAGATCCATCGCAAACACAGGGCGAAGCGACAGATATATACTGAGTACGAAAAAGCCAATAGTGAAATATGACGTACTCGTCCCGGTATGTGTCAGAAGGTGGCGATCGCTCCGTGAGCCTTGAGTCATGTAGTGTGCATCTCTATGGAATGAATATTTCGATAATAAAGCCGACTTAGTGGCTGCCAAGTCTATTTACCACACCAAGATAGTTTCTTCCAAAAAAAGAGAAAGCCAGGTACAGAAACGGGGGGAAGTGTCTCGGCCACAGCGTCATGGATTTTACAAATTCTTTTCTGGCTTCACGAAAACGACCCCCATAGAGTAGACTCCTTCCAATGAGGAAATGATGGTGCGCCAGGTACTTAGTGTTTTGGCTTATGAGGTTGTAGTGTTTCTGGAGGAGAAGGCGGTATCCTAAGGCGCATCTAAGGTAGCTGGTTGATATTCTATTGGTATCTTTGTGTATCAAATACAGAGGCTCTTTGATCCGACCGAAGTAACATTTCTGTGATAGTTGGATCCATAAATCCCAGTCCTCGCAAGCTGGGAGAGTCTGGTCGAATCTGGTTGCCGATTGAAAGCATTCCCGCTTGATCATGACACTTGTCGGATGAATTGCTGGATTTTCATATAGGATAGAGCTGCTAATATCTCCGGAAAGCTCTGCCACGAAGTACCTCAATCCTTTGGTGTAAGTACGTGGATAGTAGAAGGCCGTGTACATCACCCCTATTGTTGGATCGCAACGATCAAAGTTGGACAGTTGTTTAGATAACTTGGTCGGAAACCATTCATCATCGCTGTCTAAAAAAGCGATGTAGTTCCCTTCAGCTAAATCAATACCAACGTTACGGGCAGTAGATGCTCCACTGTTTTTGCTGAGGCGTATATATTTCAGCCTGTGGTCCTTTAGTGATGTGACTATTTCCGCGGTCTTATCATTAGATCCGTCATCGATGATAAACAATTCGAAAGCTTGATAAGTCTGGTTTAGAACACTATTAATGGCCCGGAGTATAGTCTTGCTGCGATTGTATGTCGGTATGATGACCGAAACCAACTGCTTGGATGCGTAATGTCGCATAACAAAATCCTCACGCTCAGATAACAGAGTGTTTCAGGCCGAGAACTGAGGAGAAAAGTATTTCTCCGGTGACCATTCAAAGGGAGGCTTCAGGGGAAGCGTGATCTCCCTGTATCCCCTCGGCAATCCTTTTAAAACGGTGCCACTGTCACACCGAGGGAGGTGCCGGCAGGACAAACGCCGCACGCTATTCCCTGTAGAGAAGGCTTCGTCCCCTCATGCGGCATCCTGATCCCAGGGCCATCCTGGAAGCATAGGAAGGAAACCTATTCTTCCGGAACTTACACTGCGGAGTGTTCTCCAGCTACCCGCTAACGAATACGGTTTACTTTCTTTTGCGGGGGGTTATCCATCTATCTCCTTTAGGTGACGGTTCAGTCGCTTGGCCATGTATGATAACTTGTTGAAACTCAAGCTCAAACAATTGATAAAACTAAAGTTCCGTTTTCTATTGTGATAGGTTTTCGTGCAGGGTAAGCCGATCTCAGAGGTTCAAAAAGATGATTTGGGCGAGAGGCTTTTTCAAACGTCTTGCACGGTGGACGATCACATATGTTTTACGATGGCTATTGTATCCTTGTAAGGAGTAATATAAACTCGACCCCCTTGGAAAATGCCTATCCATTCGCTGCTGGTTAGCCACTGATAGTTATCCCTTATATGATTGTAATCCTCTCTGACGGCATTTCTTAGACCATGCAAGTTTAGGGTCCTTGTAAGAGTTATCTTAAAGAAGTAGGGTAGCAATTGAAAAAATGGAAATTTAAAATGTGGTTCTATAATTGCATATTTCCATGGCACCACTATAATCCATTGTTTAGATACTCTGTCTATCTCAGAATACATCCTTCTTAGTATTGAATGATCACAAATATGCTCCATCATTCCAAATGAGACACACAAATCGAATTCATGGTCTGCAAACCTGCTAAGGTCTTGTGCATCTTGTTTGAAATACTGGAAATTCGGATGATTCATATGGATCTGATCTTCATCAAGGATATCAACACCTACAATCTTTAGATCCCTGTGAGCAAAATCCTCGAAGCTTCGGCCGTCAGGACCACAACCAACATCCAATATTGACATGCCTGAAAACACATCGACCTTAGATAGAACGAAATCAACCCTCTTTTGGCGACGATAGCTCAGAACGGTTTGAATAAGCTTTGTGTTGTAAAGCAACTCGGCCAAATAAATAGCTCCTGGTGAGATGACTTTTCTGGACTCCAAACATCAGTCGATTTCAAAGAAATTGTGATGACCTCTCAAGATAGAAGGTAAGTGTTCACAGGGTAGCGCCCGATTCTTCTAACTGATTGATTTTACGGTATAATTTGGTGTTCACATAACATATTGAAATAATTAGAAAAAAATCTAGACTTTTGAGTTCTAGTGTGCTAGGCTTCCCTTATGGAAGCCAAGAGACCGTTTAGCGATGCCGATTGGCTGGCTACTCCGGAGCCTGTGCGGCAATATATCGAGCACCTTGAGCAGGTCACCCGGGAGCACAGCAGCCTGCTTGAGCAGCAACGGCAGCGGCTCGAAAAGATCGAAGCGCGGCAGAACCGGGATTCCCAGAACTCGAGCAAGCCTCCGTCTTCGGACTCCCCAT
>JACQYL010000057.1 GCA_016208165.1 Deltaproteobacteria bacterium | reverse complement strand
GCCTGGCGGGAACTGATGGACATCGGTACGATCAATCGATTATTCAGGCTCAATCGCATTACCGTTGAAGGCGACAAGGTGACGGCCTTCCGTTTTTGGAAAATCTTGTGGTTCCTGACCGAAACCGCCCGCGGCCAATGAAGCCGTCAGGAGAAAGCTCATGCCTTACTGCGAAGTAATGGACACGCGCATCTACTATGAAGTCGAGGGAGAGGGGACGACCATGCTCCTGGTGCATGGCGCCGCTCAGGACACCATGTCCTGGCGGTTTGCCGTGCCTTTTTTGTCCAAGAAATTCCGAACGGTGGCCGTGGACCTGCCCGGACACGGCAAGTCGGAGCGTTCGCCCCGGGGCGTGGTAAAACGCACGGAGGACTACGCCGCCTATCTCAACGCGATCATTGACAAGCTGGGCCTGGGCAAGGTGGTCTTGATGGGCCACTCCATGTCCGGGGGCGGGGTGCTGATGACCGGACTCAATCGACCGGACCAGGTGCTGGCCGCCGTACCCCTGGACGGGGCAGGCATGACCCTCAGGACCGCGGTCTCCTATTCCGACGACCTGATGAATCTGATTACCATCAACACGTACGACTATTGGGAGACCAACTTCATAGCCTTGTGCGGTCCCAAAACCTCCACCGAGCGTAAGAGACTCATCGGTCTCGAGGCGCTCAGAAGTTCGGCCGAGGTGATTCTGGGCGATTTGAGCGCCTACACCAGCTTTGACATCCGGGACCGTATCGAGGAGATCGAGTTCCCCGTTGTGCTGATCACGGGCGGCGAAGACTGGTCCTGCAAACCCGAAAACGTAGCGGCTACGGAAAAGCGGTTGAAGTGCCCCAAAGCCATGGAGGTTCTGGACGGAGTGGGCCACTTCCCCCATATGGAAGCCCCCGAGCGCGTGTCCGAAGCCGCCATCAGGCTGTTGAACAAGGTGGCCGGGATTTGAAAGATCGGCTCGTTCCATGGAGCCGAAACGGATGTAAGGATACATGCACGGTCTGAATGGAAAAACTCTGCGGGTAAACCTCACGGAACGCCGGTGTACGGCTGAAGCGTGGCCTGAAGAACTCTACCGTCGTTTTCTGGGCGGCCGGGGATTCATCGTCCACGTGCTCTTGCGGGAACTAGAAGCCGGAGCGGATCCTCTGGGGCCGGAAAACAAGCTGATCTTCGCCCTGGGCCCTCTGACCGGCCACCACGTGGTGGGCAGCGGCCGGCATAGCGTGGGGGCCAAGTCCCCCCTCACCGGCGCCTTCTTGGAAGGCGAGGCCGGCGGTTACTGGGGAGCGGAGCTCAAAAAGGCCGGGTTTGACTTTGTGGTGATCGAGGGCCGCTCGGACGATCCTGTGTATCTGTGGATACATGACGGGGTGGGCGAAATCCGTCCGGCCTCGCATCTCTGGGGCCTCGAGCCCGCCCAAACGCAGACCGCCGTACGCGCCGAGTTGGGAGACGGCCTGGTCCGCCTGGCGGTCATCGGTCCGGGCGGCGAAAAGCTGGTTCGTTATTCCTGCATCGCCCACGATCTCACTCACATAGCCGGCCGTGGCGGTCTGGGGGCCGTCATGGGATCCAAGAAACTCAAGGCTGTGGCGGTGAGGGGTTCCGCCAGACCTCAACCGGCCGATCCGGAGAAGATCAAGGAATTGACCCGCTTCATGGGCGCCAATTTCCGCAATAAACCGGGCACGTGGTCTTGCGGCACCGGAAAAGCCATGATCCAGTACGAACAGAGCGGGAACATTCCGGTGCGCAATTTTCAGGGCGGCAGTTTTCCAGGAGCGGCCAATCTGGCGCCTCAACGCCTGTTCGAGCTCGAGTACGTCAAACGTATGGAGGGGTGCTTCGGGTGCCCCCTGAAATGCAAACGCATCGCCTCGGCGGCGGGCTCCTATACCGTGGACCCGGCCTACGGCGGGCCGGAGTACGAGACTCTTACCGCCCTGGGAGTCAACTGCGGCATCGATCAGGTGGAGCCGCTGATCAAAGCGAACGAGCTATGCAACCGTTTCGGCATCGATACGATTTCCACCGGGGTGGTCATCTCGTTTGCCATGGAGTGTTTCGAGCGGGGACTGCTCGGCCCGGCAGACACCGACGGCCTGGAACTCCGTTTCGGCCGTGTGGAAGCCATGCTGACCCTGGTGGATAAGATCGGTCGCAGGGAAGGGCTGGGCGACCTGTTGGCCGAGGGAAGTAAGATCGCAGCGGAGAAGATCGGCGGGGGAGCCATCGAGTACGCCATGCAGGTCAAAGGCATGGAGATACCTATGCACGAGCCGCGCCTGAAGCAGGGCATGGCCCTGCATTACGCGGTGAATCCGGCGGGGCCGGACCATTGCAGCGGCATCCACGACGATCTGGTGGCGAAGAACCTGACCGGCTGGGACGAGCTGGATGTGGCTCATCCCCTGCCGCCCACCGAGACCAGTCCGGCAAAAGCCCGTATGCTCTATCAGGTCGGGCTCTGGCGTCACCTGGGCAACATCCTGGGACTTTGCCTTTTCGTTCCCTGGAGCCGCAAACAGATTGTGGAGGCCGTACAGGCGGTCACCGGCTGGCCCATGAGCTACTGGCGTCTGATGAAGACCGTGGAACGGGGCATCACGCTGGGTCGTCTCTTTCACTTGCGGGAAGGTTTCACCTCGGAGCAGGACCGGCTTCCGTCCCGCTTTCACACGGCCCCGACCGAGGGTCCTCTGGCCGGGGTGGCCATAGACCGTGCAGCGTTCCACCGCTCCAGGGAGGCCTATTACCAGATGCTGGGATGGGACACGGATGGAGTGCCTACGTTAGGGCGCCTGATCGAACTGGATTTGGCGGAATACGCGGATGTGCTTCCCGGGCTTGACCGGTCCGGACGGGCATGAACGGTCGAACTTGACGCTTGACTATACTTGACTGTATATGATTACTTGTCTATACATATATACAACTGATGAGGGGGCCGTTCCCTCGTAGAGGGTACAACTGTTCGGAGGGACGGCGCCGGCTTATCGTGCAGGGGCGGGTTTCAAACCGGCCCCTTGGGGTCCCGAAAGCCCCCGGCCGGCGGCGGAGCGTGGAATGGATCAAGGATCGAAACCCAATAGCTGCTGCTGACCTCTGTATCTACATTGAAATGCCGGCCGGCTTCCCCCCACGGGAAGGTCCGGCGCGATGGAACGTATGAGCTATCCCATAGAAATGCAGGAATCGCTGCAAAAACTGGCCGCCAACCGCGCGGACCGGCGAGAGGCCTCTTTTGACAAGATGGAGTTTGCTGAAAAAGAAGCACTCCTGAAGGCCTTTCACCCCGACTTCCGCTCTTCCGAAAAAACGACCATCCGGGTGGGTCCCAACGAGGGCGACACCGCGCCCAAGGAATTGGTGGCCCTGCTCGAGTCTCCCAGCAGCATCGATCCGGCGGCCTTCGACCTGACCAACCCCGATTTGGAGACCGACATCCTGGTGGTGGGCGGCGGAGGCGGAGCCCTGAGTGCGGCCCTGAGCGCCCACGAGCGCGGGGCCCGGGTTCTGGTGGTGACCAAACTTCGCCTGGGCGATTCCAACACCATTATGGCCGAGGGCGGCATTGCGGCGGCCACCCATCCGGAAGACTCGCCCGCGATCCATTTCGTGGACACCATGGTGGGCGGGCGGCACATGAATGTGCCCGAACTGGTCGAGGCCCTGGTCAATGACGCGCCTTTCATCTTGGACTGGCTCAGCTCGTTGGGGGTGAACTTCGACCGCCGGGACGACGGGTCCTACTTCGCCCACATGCCGGGCGGACACTCGCGGAGAAGATCCCACTCGATCAAAGATCTCACCGGCCTGGAAATCATGCGGGTCTTGTGCGATGAACTGCGCACTCAGGGCATCGAGGTTCTCGAGTTCAGTCCGGCGGTGGAGCTGGTCCTCGACGAATACGGTCGATGCGCCGGAGCGGTTTTGTACGACTTCGACAGCCGGCGCCATCGGGTGGTCAAAGCCAAGATCGTCATTCTGGCCACCGGTGGTATGGGTCGGCTGCATCCCTTGGGATTTCCCACATCCAACCATTACGGAGCCACGGCCGACGGGCTGATTATGGCCTACCGGGCCGGAGCCGCTCTGCTTTACGCCGGTTATGTGCAATACCATCCCACCGGCGCGGCCTGGCCCGAGCAGATGCTCGGATTGTTGATATCCGAGGCGCTGCGGGCTCAGGGGGCCCAACTCGTCAATGCCGAAGGCGTGGTTTTCGTGAACCGCCTCGAGACCCGGGACGCGGTGTCCGCCGCCATTATCCGGGAATGCAATGCCCGGGGCCTCGGAGTGACCACCCCAACCGGCATGCTGGGCGTTTGGCTGGATACCCCTCTGATCGACCTGATCGGCGGTCCGGGCACCTTTATCCACCGTTTTGCCGGCATTGCCGGCCGTTTTCGCAAATACGGCATCGATCCGGTGACCGAACCCATCCTGGTCTTCCCCACGCAGCACTACCAAAACGGGGGAGTTCGCATCGACGCCCGGGGCCGTTCCGACGTGCCGGGCCTGTACGTGGTGGGCGAAGCTTCCGGAGGAGTACACGGCCACAACCGTCTGGGAGCCAACTCCCTGGTGGATGTGTTTGTTTTCGGTCGACGGGCGGGAAACCACGCGGCCTCGGTCCTGCCCGAGGTCCGGATGGGACGCCCGAGCCTCGATCATGTAGTCGCCTATGAACAAGCTCTGAAGGAAAGAGGCATTGTCTCCGACACCGTAAGTCCCATTCTGCTGCCGGATTACCGATTTGAAAAGGCCCTCACCAGCGTGGGTCACGCCAGTGACCGCGCCGGATCCTGATATGGATAAAGAGAACATTACGCTCATCGAGGTCTATATCCTGGGCAAAAAGTACGCCGTGCCCCGTGGACTGACCATCCTGAAAGCATTGGAATACGCGGGCTTCGGCCTTACACGGGGCTGCGGCTGCCGGGGAGGAGTTTGCGGGGCATGCCTGACCGTGTATCGGCGAAAGGGCGATTTCCGCCTCAAGACCGGCCTGGCCTGCCAGACCGTGGTCGAGCCGGACATGTACCTGACTCAACTCCCCTATCTTCCCGGCAACCGAACTCAATTTCCACTCCCTAAGGGGCCGGTCGAGGACTTTGCCGTTGCCGAGTACTACCCTGAATTGATGCGTTGCGTGGCGTGCAACACGTGCACCAAAAACTGCCCCATGGAATTGCAGGTCATGGACTACATCGCCGCGGCCAAAAGGGGCGATCTCGAAGCGGTGTACGAGCTATCGGTGGAATGCGTCATGTGCGGCATGTGTGCGGCCCGCTGCCCGGCCGAGCTGACGCAGTTCAACATCGCCCTGCTGCTCAGGCGGGTCCGGGGCAAAAACCTGCCGCGCTGGTCTCAACTGGACAAAAGGCTCGGAGAGATCGAACAGGGTGTTTATGCCCATGAACTGGCGGATCTCAAGACTTTGAAACCCGAGGGCCTGATCGAGCGCTTCAAACAGTACCAAGCCACCCGCGGTGAGGCGATCTGATGGAAACAGAGCGAAGTACGGAACCCATCAGGCTAACCACGCCCATTGGTGAAAAGGATATCGCCGCTCTGAAGGTCGGGGATTTGATCGAGGTTCAAGGACGGATCTACTGCGGCCGCGACGCGGTTCTGCCCAAACTGGCCGACATGTTCGAGGCCGGCGCGTTGCACCAACTGGGACTGACTCTCGAGGGATCGCTGATTTTTCACACCGCGGTTTCGCCGGCCGGCATCGGGCCCACCACCAGCAACAAACTTGAGATCGAGCAGAGCATTCCGGCCCTGTCCCGGGCCGGGGTCAAGATCCATCTGGGCAAGGGCTCCCTGGGCGCCGAGACGGCCGCCGCCTTGAAGCGGTACAACTCGATCTTCGCCGTTACCCCGCCGCTAACCGCCCTGTTTTCCCGGAACATTTTGAGCAAACGGGTGGCCGCCTTTCCGGAGGAAGGCATGGAAGCCTTTTTCGAACTCGAGGTGACGGCTCTTCCGGCTATTGTAGCCATTGCCCACGGTGAAAATCTATTCGAGTCCCTGAAGACGGGGCGGGCTGCGTGACCATGATTGATTTCGAACAAATCCGGGAAGCCACGGCCCGTTGCCTCGTACGCGCGGGCACCGGTTTCCGGGCGCATCAGACGGCCGCCTACCGGAGGGCTTTGGCTCTGGAAAGCGACCCCCGAGCCCGTTGGGTGATCGAGGGAATACTCGAGAATGCTCGAGTCGCCGAAGAAAGCGGGTTCCCCCTTTGCGACGACACCGGTATCCCCCATGTGTTCATAGATCTGGGCCAGGAAGCGGTTCTGCCTGCACATTGGCTGAGCGCCGTCAAGGAGGGGGTGGCCGAAGGTTTGCGTCTCATGCCCGGCCGTCCCATGGCGGTCAGGGGGGACGATCAGGCCCGCATCGAGCAGACCCAAGGCCTGCACGACGACCCGGCCAGGATGCTGCCCGCCCCCCTGCTGATCAACCCGGTTGCCGGCTCCGAATGGAGCATTACCGTGCTCTTGTTGGGCGGCGGTCCGGAAATCCGGGCGAAGACGCACCGCGTGTTTCACCGGCGCTCGGCCGAGAGGGTCCTGGGAGAAGCGGCGGACTGGATCGCGGCCGAAGTGGGCAGTTTGGGATGCACCCCCGCTGTATTGGCCGTGGGAGTGGGCCGCAGCCATTTCGAGGCTTCGGCCCTGATGCTCGAGGCCATGAAGAAAGGAAGCCTCGACAAGCAAAACGAATGGGAGAACTGGATCACGGAGCGGGTCAACCGCTCGGGCGCCGGTCCGTTGGGCCTGGGAGGCTCGACCACGGCGCTGGGAACCTTATTGAACATCGGCCCTCAGAGGGCCAGCGGGGTGAGGATCGTTTGCGTCCGACCCTGTTGCTGCTTCGAGCCCCGCCGGGCATCGGTGGTTTTCACATCCGAAGGCCGGCGCTGGGGAGAAGATTGATTTTTCAAGGAGTATTCAGCCATGGCTAGGCTTTACGAATATCAGAGCAAGGAACTGCTGGCTAAAGGCGGATTGCCCGTCCCCCGGGGCCGAACGGCTGCCGACCCGCAGCAGGCCGCGGAGATCGCGGCCGAGTTGGTCGGTCCGGTGGTGGTCAAGGCTCAGGCATGGATCACCGGCCGGGCCCAGGCCGGCGGCGTACGGTTCGCCGACACCCCGGACCAGGCCCGAATCGAGGCTGAAGCGCTATTGGGCCTTTCCATCAAAGGCTTCAAGATCCGGGAGGTTCTGGTCGAAGAGCGGTTGGATATCGAGCAGGAGCTTTTCCTGGGCCTCGTCATGGACGACGCGGCCAAGGCGCCGATCATCGTGTTTTCGAGTCTGGGCGGCAGCGGCATCGAAGAAATCGCGCGCGAGCATCCCGACAAAGTGGTCCGGGAAACCGTGGACGTCCTGTGGGGATTTCAGGGTCACCAGGCCCGCGATCTTCTTCGCAGGCTGGACATTCGCGGAAAGCTGCAGGCCGATCTTGCCAAAGCCCTGGTGGCTTTCTACAACATCTGCCGCAAAAACGAAGCCCGCTCGGCCGAGATCAACCCGCTGGTCATCACGCGTCAGGGCCGGATTCTGGCCGCGGACTGTCACATGGCCGTTGACGACTACGCTGTGTTCCGCCATCCCGAACTGGGCATTGAAATCGCCCGCGAATTCGACCGTCCGGCCACCGACCGGGAGAAAGTGTCCTACCAGGTCGAGGCCAAGGACCACCGGGGAACGTTCTATTTCCTCGAGATGGCTCGGGACTTCGCTCCCCGTTCCGGCTACGTGGGATTTCACGGCGCAGGCGGCGGCGGCTCCATGATGTCCATGGACGCGCTGCATCAAGTGGGGTTCAAGATCGCCAATTTCTGCGACACCAGCGGCAACCCCTCGGCGGCCAAGGTCTATCGTGCGGCCAGGATCATCCTTTCCCAGAACAACATCGACGGCTACTTTGCCTCGGGCTCCGGCGTGGCCAGTCAGGAGCAGTTTCACTCGGCCCGGGGCCTGGTCAAAGCCTTCCGCGAAGTGGGGCTCCATCTGCCGGCCGTGGTTCGAATCGGAGGCAACTTCGAGGAGGAGGCCATCGAGATCCTCGAGCGATATACGGCCGATCTCCCCGCCAAGGTCGAGGCCTACGGCCGGGACACCTCGGCCCTGTACTGCGCCCGAAGGCTCAGGGAACTGGTGGACCACTGGGACTACGAAGCCGCAAAGCCGGCCGGGCGACCTGCGCCGGATCCGGACTCCTACAACTACCACTTCCAAACCATGACCGGCCGGCTGTGCATAGACCACGACCGCTGCGCCGCCTGCAACACCAAACCCTGCATCAAGGCCTGCACGGCTGAAATCCTAAAGTTGGACGAGGATCGCCCCGTCCTGGCCATAGACCCGGAACAGGCGGCCAAGGGCCGTTGCACCGAGTGTCTCGCCTGTGAACTGGCCTGTGAATTCGAGGGTAATAAGGCTCTGTACATCCATCTGCCCATCGAGGGTCTGGACGAGGCCCTCTCCAGCGGGAGTTAATAGTACCATGTCCGTACTGATTGATAAGAATACACGCGTGCTCATCCAGGGGATCACGGGGCGCGAAGGACAGGCCCGGGCCCAATTGATGAAAGATTACGGCACCCAGGTAGCGGCCGGCGTCACTCCGGGCCGCTTTGGCGAGAGCGTCCACGGCATCCCGGTGTACGACAGTGTGGCCGAGGCCGTTGACAAAGAGGGTCCCATTGACGCCAGCGTGATTTTCATTCCGGCCGCCATGTGCAAGGCTGCGGCCATCGAGGCCATGGACGCCGGAATCAAGTTGCTGGTCATTGTGCCGGACCGGGTCCCTGTGTGGGACGTCCTGGAAATCGCCAAGAAAGCCGAAGAAAAGGGCGCCGATTTCGTCGGCCCCAACACCTTGGGTATGATCACTCCGGGCGAGGCGGTGCTGGGCATGATCGGCGGCCGGGCCCAGGCGGCCCGGGAATGGTTCAAACCCGGGGAAGTGGGGGTAACCTCCCGCAGCGGAGGCATCACATCGGCCATCTCGTACTACCTGTCCCAGGCCGGGATCGGCCAGAGCCGCATCATCCACGTGGGCGGAGACTCGGTGGTGGGCACGCCGCACCCCGACGTGATCAAAGCCTATGAGGAGGACGAACGCACCCGTGCCGTGGTCATGTTCGGCGAAATCGGCACCACCCAGGAAGAGCGTGTGGCGGATCTCATCGAGCAGGGCCGCATCACCAAACCGGTGGTGGCCTACATCGGCGGCGCGGCGGCCAAGTCCGGCACCCGGTTTTCCCACGCCGGAGCCATTGTCGAAGGCGGCCGGGGCTCCTACGAGGACAAAGTCAAACGCTTGAAAGAAGTGGGCGCCCACGTGGTTACCGACTTCAACGACATTCCCAAAAAGACCCGCGAGGTCCTGAACCGGCTTTAACGAATCCATAAGGCGATCATCATGTCCGAACAGCAATGGTCCACAGGCATCACCAAGATAGAACCCAACAAGGTACTTTTGCGCGGCTATCCCATCGACCAGCTCATGGGCAAGGCGAGCTTCGCCCAGGCCGTGTACCTGGCCCTGGTAGGAGAACTCCCGCCGCCCAACGCCGAACGCCTCGTCGAAGCTATCCTGGTCTCATCCATAGATCACGGGGTCACTCCGCCCTCGTGCCAGACGGCCCGGAACATCGCTTCCACCGGATCTCCGCTCAACGCAGCCGTGGCCGGCGGCGTGCTGGCCATATCCCGACATCACGGCGGAGCCATTGAAGACTCGATGATTTTTTTTATCGAGGCGGTGAAGAGAAAAGAAGAGGCCGGTTGGGATTCAGCCAAAACCGCGGAACACGTGGTCGAAACATACCGGGGACAACAGAAACGGATTCCCGGTTTCGGACACCGGATCCACACCAGGGACCCCCGTACGGCCAAGTTATTTCAAATAGCCGGGGAACAGGGATTGGCGGGCCCCTACGTGCAAATGGCTCTGGACGTTCAGGCCGCCAATGAAAAACTGAGCGGCCGCAACCTCCCCATCAATGTGGACGGAGCCATTGCCGCGCTTCTATGCGAAATGGGTTTCGACCCCGGCCTGGCCAACGCCTTCTTCATGATGGCGCGTGTCCCCGGTCTCATCGCCCACGTTCGGGAGGAGCAGACCCGCATGCGGCCCATGCGTCAGATCATCGCCCGCGAGCACGTGTACGACGGGCCTCCCGAAAGGGAATGGCCGAAAAAGTAGCGGAGAAAAAGCATGGCATTCACGGGCAGGCCTCACCGCCTTCGGCGGACAGGCTGAATTTTAGGGACGCGAAAGACCTCCGGATGACATGGCTGTGACCCTGTAGATGGGAATAGGGATAAACGCTTAATGAGTTCGGCTAGGGACTCTCATAAACATCTTCCGGCCCGGGTGGCGGCCCTCAGCGGCCAAAACCTGCACCTGTGCATGCAGTGCGGGGCCTGCGCCGGCTTTTGCCCCATGGCGGCGGACATGGATCACGGCCCGCGGTTGCTGCTGCATCTGGCCCAGGTGGGACGGATCGAGGAACTCCTTTCCTCCCGTACACCCTGGGTCTGCGCCGCCTGCGACGCCTGCGGCGTGATCTGCCCCAGAGGCCTGGACGTGCCGCGCATCATGGAGGCCTTGCGGGAGATCTATCTGCGCAGCGGCCGTGACTTCGCCGCCCTGGACCGGCTGCCCCGCCCAACCCTCAAAGAGGCGCCGCCCATAGCGCTGGTGGCCGCTTTCCGCAAGTTGACGGCCTAAGAAAAGCATGAAGAATCGGGAGAGAAACTTTTAGAAAAGTTTTTCTCCCGCGCCCTCTTTTCAAAACTTTTGAGCTTGGCGCCACCCTTCGGGAGGCGCTAGAGAATAACTGTCCATGGGAAGTTGTAGGCATGCGTCCGGAAAGAACCTATGCGTTCACGGGGTATCTGGAGAAACGTTTTGGAATGCGCCTGTAATTGTGTCACATAGCGGTGTATCGGAGGGGGTGGCGCGGACAACTCGTTGTCCGCGTTGCGCAGCAACAAGAGGTCCCGCCCGGCGTATGGTGTCAGACAGCCTTGGGATTGAAGACGTCGAGTGACCTCCTGTCCTTGGATATCCGGACAACAAGTTGTCCGGGCCATCCAGCGCTTCGGAGCGGGCAACGAAATTTTGCAAAGAGGGAGCCATACCTCCGACGACCGCGACCCGAACCCAAAAAGTTTTGGGAGGGGTTTTGGGAACCCCTTTTTAAAAGGGTTCCCCAAGCACCCTCTGAATGGATACAATTATGGAATTAACCTATTTTCCCGGCTGCACCTTGAAGACACACGCTTCCCATCTGGAAGCCCCGGCCCTGGCCGCCATGAAGGCCCTGGGCTACGAACTGGTGGAACTGCCCCGCTGGAACTGTTGCGGGGTGGTGCAGCCTTTGGCTGAAGACGACGTCATGGGACTGCTGGCCCCTGCCCGCCTGCTGATCCGGGCCCAACAGACCGGCCGCAGCCGGCTGTTGACCCTCTGCTCCATGTGTTACAACACCTTGGCCCGCACCAACCTTCTCCTGGCGCGGGACCGCGAAAAGCTCGACACCATCAACCGCTTCATGGACGAGGAGCCCGACTACGCGGGCGAAGTCGAGGTGGTGCATCTGCTTTCTTTCCTGCATCGGGAACTGGGCTGGAACAAGCTTCGGAGCATGGTCAAGAAGCCGCTCAACCATCTCACACTGGCCGCTTATTACGGGTGCAAACTGCAGCGTCCGGCCGAGGTGGGCATCGAGCCGCCGGGCCGCTACGACCTCTTAAAAGGGTTTCTCGAATCCCTGGGCGCTCGGGTGGTGCGCTTTTCCGCTGCGGATCTCTGCTGCGGCTCCTACCAAAGCCTGGGTCATCCGGACGCGGCGAACCGGGTTTCCGGGGAGATCCTGGATCGTGCTCGCCGGGATGGAGCCGAAGCCCTGGTGCTGAGTTGTCCCCTCTGCGAGTATAACCTCTCCCTAGCCGCGGCTCGACAAAACGGCTCCGAGCCTGGAATCCCTCTGTACTATTTCACCGAACTTCTGGCCGCAGCTTTGGGGGTGGACCGGACATGAAGCCCCGGGGAACGGCCTCGGAAGCGTATGCTTCTTTTTGTTCGACCCTGGACTTCGACCATTTGCCCGAACCGGTGGTGGAACGGGCCAAGACCGCGCTCCTGGACACCATCGGTGCGGCCCTGGCCGGTATGAAAACCATGGAATTCCCCCGCCGGCTGGCGCGCTATCTCGTCGATCTGGGAGGCCGGGGAGAGGCTACCACATTCACCTTTCCGGACAAGATCCCCGCCGTGAACGCGGCCCTGGCCAACGCAGCCGCGGCCCACGCCCTGGATATGGACGACGGTCATCGTTTCGCCGCGCTGCATCCCGGCGCGGTAGTGGCGCCCGCGGCCCTGGCCGCGGCGGAAATGGTCGGCGCGGATACGCGCAGGCTCATCAGCGGCTTGATCTGCGGCTACGAGGTGATGATCCGGGTGGGTTTGGCCGTCAATCCCTCGAGCCTGAACCGGGGTTTTCACAGCACGGGAGTGGCGGGCGTGTTCGGCTCCGCCGCCGCGGCGGGCCACATTATGACGCTGTCCTCCGAAGCCATAACGGGGGCCCTCGGCCTCGCAGGTTTGCAGAGCGCAGGACTCTTGCAGGTGAACCACGATGCGGAGGGCGCCAAGGTAAAACCGCTGAACGCGGCCAAAGCGGCCCAGTCCGGTCTTCTGGCCGCGGTGCTGGCCGCCGGAGGCGCAAAAGGCCCGCTGGAGATATTCGAGGGCACGGACGCGTTGCTCAGGGCCGTTGCGGACGATACCTTTCCCGACCGGCTCGTCGAAGGCCTGGGCGAGCGTTGGGAAATACTGAACACCTACGTCAAGCTCTATCCCGCCTGCCGCCACTGTCATGCGGCCATGGACGCGGCCCTGGAACTTCTCGAGCTTGGCGCGTGCCTACCTCGGGACATCGAACACGTTCGGGTGGAAACCTACCCGGTGGCCGTACGGCTGGCCGGTATCCCCCAACCCACTACCGTATCCGCCGCCCGCTTTTCGATTCCCTTTTCCCTTGCCCTGGCCCTGGTGTGCGGCCGGTCCGGAACGAATCAGTACACGGAGACCAACCTGGCCGATCCAAGCATCCGGCGGATCATGGAGAACGTGACCCTGGCGTCGAGCCCGCGCTGGGAAGACGCCTATCCCCGGCAACGGGGGGCCAGCGTGATCGTAATGGACCGAACAGGTCGAACGCACCGGGCCGAAGTGGCCCTGGCCAAAGGCGAACCCGAAAATCCGGCCGGCCGGGACGCCATCGAGGCCAAGTTCCGGGAAAACGCCGCCCTGGCTCTAAGCGATGAAAATGTGGATAAGCTGGCTTCCGTCCTGACTCGCCTGGAATCCCTGTCCCTCTCCGCTCTCACGGATCTTCTTTGATGTGGAACTGATGCCCAAAAGGATCGTGAGGCCCGTTCTCGAAAATCCCGTGAAAAAACGCGCTTGCCGTTATATCATTTAGATATTCCGGATATCCGTCCGACCTGTCGAACCCAAGAGGAAATCGTGTTGGCCACGGCCCAGGGAATCACCCTTATTGTCGTCGCCCTGCTGCTGATGCTGGTGGGACTGTTGGGGACCATCGTCCCGTGGGTTCCCGGAGTTCCTCTTATTTACGGCGTTTATCTCGTCTACGGACTGGTTACGGGCTGGGAATCTTACGGATTGGCGGTTATGGCCGTTCTTGGAGGGGTGACCGCCGCCGTCATGATTCTGGACTTCTACGCGGGTGCTCTGGGCGCCAAGAGGTTCGGCGCAACACCGGCGGGTGCCTGGGGCTCCATCATCGGCGCTATCCTGGGACTCGTGCTGTTCAATGTGATCGGACTGATCGTGGGTACGTTTGCGGGCGCAATGTCGGGCGAATTGTTGAGCCGCAGGCCCCTCAATGAGGCTGTGCGGTCCGGGTGGGGCGCGCTTGTGGGCTTTCTGGCGGGAACCCTGTTTCGGTTCGTCACCGCAACAGTCATGATCGGCTTGTTTGTCTGGCTGGTTTTCCAATAGCATTTCAGAAAGGAGTCATGACGATGGCACGTGTATGGGCTTTTTTGATGGTTGCCATGATGGTTTTTGTAACCGGTCATCCGGGCCTAGGCCAAGCCGATCCGAATAAGTCAGGGGACGATACGTTTCAAAAGGTCAATTTCTTTTTGGACTTTTCAGATTACAGCGAAGGCTCGGTGGAAGACTGGTTGAAAAACAAGGGTTTCGTATTCGAACGGGACGCCAAGAATCGGAAAAAGCTCGACCTGAATGTGGGCAATGAAGGTCTGATTTTAGAAGCCAAAGCGCCCCTGACCGGTTTGATGCTGAACGAACGTGTGGATTTGGAAGAGTTTTCTTCCATTCGGATCGAATGGGGCGTGAACCAATACCCCGAGGGGGCGTCTTATGAGAAAAAAGTGAACAACGAGGCATTGATGGTGATCGTTTTCTTCGGCTATGACAAAATCTCCAGCGGGAATTTCCTGATCCCCAACGCGCCCTATTTCATCGGTTTTTTCCCGGGGAAGAACGAGCAGGTCGGCAAGGGCTACTTGGGAAGATACTTCAAGAAAAGCGGCCGGTACGTGTGCCTGGGAAATCCGGAACCCGGAAAAACGGTCATCTCGGAATACGATCTTATTTCCGCTTTCAAGAAAGAATACGAAAAGGACGAAGCGCCCATTATCTCGGGCCTGGCTCTGGAGGTCGATACGTCCTCGTCGGGTAATGGAGGCAAAGCCGTGGCTTTCATCAAAAGCATCGAGTTTTTGGAGTAGGGTCCCAGCCGAGCAGGCCAAATAATAAACAGGGGAGTTTCTATTCCGGCACCCGCGAAGCGTGCCTGCCGGAATAGCGGGCGGCGCGATAGATTCGGACCATGGGTAGGCCTTACCCATCCATTTCCATTGACATATATCTATAGTCCGAATAGACTATTATCGTAGAGTACCTTTATTCTATCCTCACATGCCATTGCGTTTTTCGGCCCATCAAATCGGGTTTTTTCATGGAGGGAGGAAGAGGCGGATAGGTGTTGCCCTGATCTCTTCAGTTCCTGAAGCGGAAAAAGCCGTCTCCATTCATACACATATTTAAACGAAGCAGCCGGCTTGCACACATTCATGCTCCTTCCGGGGATTGGATAAAGTCTGTTGGGATAAGCGGAACGTACGGTGTTATTATTTTTCACATTCCTGTAACATTCGCACGCCCCATAACTATGGCGCGGGCCATACGTCTTGTGGTCCGGCGAACGGATAGCATCGAATCGCGCATCCGGGTTGTGACGAAGGTGATTGATACAACAAGGATGATGTATGGGCCGTTATCAGTTAACAAGGGAGTTGGCCGTGAGAACAAAACGAGCGACTTCGCAAACAAAAGCAAGAGCAGCATTTAAGGGACGCGCATTCGTGGGCGTCCTCTGTGTGCTTGGAACTCTTTGGGCCAATCCCCTATTCGCAGCCGGCCCTGCGCCCATGGAGAACTTCGGCAAGATTCCCCTTTATTTCGTGGAGAACCGGGGACAGACGGATTCCCGCGTGGCGTTCTACGTGCAGGGGCGAAACACCACGGTGTACTTCACCAAGGAGGGCATCACCTTCCGCTCGTGGGAGTACAAAGCCGCAAAGGGCGAGGACCTTTCCCTCGTGCGGTCAGCCGCCCACCAGCCGGAGCCTTCCCGGGAAGTGAAGTCCTGGGTGCTCAAGCTGGATTTTGTCGGCGCAAACCCCAAGGTTGTACCGGTGGGGCGGGATGAAAGCCAAGCCAGGATCAGCTACTTCACCGGGTCCAGGGACCAGTGGAAGGCAGACCTTCGAACCTACTCGACCATCGTGTACGAGGATCTATGGCCGGGCATCGATCTCATCTACTCCGGCGGCCTGAACAAGCTCAAATACTCTTTCCTGGTGAAGGCGGGGGCGGACCCGAACCAGATAAAAATGGCGTACCGGGGCGCCACGTCCGTAGCAGTGGACGAATCGGGCCGGTTGGTGGTGCACGCTCCAGTGGGGGGATTCGGGGACGAGGCGCCGACGGCGTTTCAGGACGTGGACGGAAAACAGGTGCGGGTGGCGGCACGGTTCAGGCCGACGCCGGACACCGCGTCCGACGCCGTGATGCTCGGTTTCGATCTGGATTCCTATGATCGGAGCATACCGCTGCTGCTGGACCCCGCCGTGCTGGTGTACTGCGGGTACGTTGGGGGCGGCGACACCTCCATCGCCGTGGACGCCTTGGGGAACGCTTATATCACTGGAGCAACAACCACCACAGAGGACAGTTTTCCCGTCACCGTGGGACCGGACCTGACTCACAACGGTAGTTACGATGCCTTTGTGGCCAAAGTGTCAGCCGACGGTACACATCTCGAGTACTGCGGATACATCGGTGGCAGTGACGAAGATCGGGGGTATGGCATCGCGGCCCGTGACCGTGGGCCCGGATTTGACCTTCAACGGAGGCTTCACCGATGTTTTCGTGGCCAAGGTTAATGCGGCCGGCACGGCCCTTTTGTACTGCGGATATATCGGCGGCCTGGATGCGGAAACAGGCTGGGGTATCGCTGTGGACACCCAGGGAAACGCTTATGTGACCGGGTTGACGCCATCCACTGAAGACACCTTCCCCGTTACCGTTGGGCCGGATCTCACTTTCAACGGAGGCACTGAGGACGCGTTTGTGGCCAAGATCAACAGCACCGGCTCGGCCCTCGAGTACTGCGGATATATTGGCGGAGATCACGGGGATTACGGTTATGGCATCGCGGTGGACGCATTGGGAAACGCTTATGTCACCGGAGGCACAATCTCGGATGAAGACAGCTTTCCTGTCACCGTGGGACCCGATCTCACCTACAACGGATCTTCCGACGCCTACGTGGCCAAGGTCAACGCCAACGGCACGGCCCTGGACTACTGCGGGTATATCGGTGGACATGCCATCGAATACGCCAAAGCCATCGCGGTGGATGCGCAAGGGAATGCTTATGTTACCGGCTCGACGGGGTCCCTCGAGAACACTTTTCCAGTCTTCCTGGGCCCGGATCTGACGTACAATGGCGACCATTATGATGCGTTTGTGGCCAAGATCAACAGCACCGGCTCGGCCCTCGAGTACTGCGGATATATTGGCGGAGATCACGGGGATTACGGTTATGGCATTGCGGTGGACGCACAGGGAAACGCGTATGTCACCGGAACAACGAGTTCCACGGAAGGCAGTTTTCCCCTAACCGTAGGACCGGGTCTGACGCGCAACGGCAGTACCGGGGCTTTTGTGGCCAAAATCGGAAATTTGCATCGTTTTGTTGAAAGCGTCCATGTAAACGGAAATCCCGTGTCTGAAGGCTGCTCCATTACGATCGATGGGTTTGTGCTTGGAGACGCCATCAAACTGAGAATTGTCGCGAGAAACACCGAAGCTCAGCCTTCCCCTCCTCTCTACAATAATATCACCGTATCATTTCCAAGCTACACCGGCCGTGCAGCCCTGAATCGGGTTGAGCTGGATCCGGCATATACAAGCTCTGATTTGAACTATTCCGAATACTTTGGAAGTGTTGTCAAGGGCGACGGATACGCGGACTATGTCATGGTTGAATCCGCATCCACGGACACCTGGGATGTCAATGAAGGTGAATATGTGGAACTGTACGTCGAACCGGATCACTACGGAACATTTGTGATTCAGTATCGAGCGGCGGCGAGTAGCCAATCGAGTTGGACTTCCGGATGGTCCTATGAGCCTGAATCGAGTGCTGTAACCGATTGCCTGGGATTTCCCACATACTCCATAAACGTGATCTTACAGGCTCCGATACCGGGAGAGAATCCCGCTCAGGGCATGCTGGTGTACTCCGGGTATATTGGCGGCGCCGGAAGCGAAAGTGGCAACGGCATTGCGGTGGACGCTTTAGGAAACGCCTATGTCGTCGGCTCGACAGCATCCGATGAATTCAGTTTTCCACTGACTGCGGGCCCGGATCTGACGTACAATGGCGAATATTATGACGCGTTTGTAGCAAAGATCAACGCCACGGGCACGGGCCTTGTGTACTGCACGTATATCGGCGGTTTATGTACGGACGGCGGATCAGCTATCGCAGTGGACGCCCAGGGTAACGCTTATATTACCGGAATCACTTACTCCGACTATCTTAGTTTTCCCATAACCGTAGGCCCTGAGATTGGTCCATTATATGACTGTGACAACGACCATACGTTAGTGTTCGTGGCCAAACTTGACGCCGACGGCACCGGACTTTCCTACTGCAGGTATCTCTTCGGACAGAACAATCTGTCTTGCTGCGATGTCCCGGGCATCGCGGTGGACGACCAGGGAAATGCTTATATCGTCGGAGACATCGGTCTCCTTGGGGGTGACAACAACCTTCCAACAACCGTAGGTCCGGACCTGACTTACAACGGCGGCACGTGGAATCCGTTTGTGGTCAAGGTCAATGCCGACGGCACGGCCATTGATTACTGCGGATATGTTGGTAGTGGAAAGCCCGGAGATATTGCGGTGGACAGACAGGGAAACGCTTACGTCACCTGGAATAACGGCCTCTCCAGGTATTTTCAAGGGAATATAGCCAAGATCAATGCCGACGGCACGGCCTTCGACTACACCAGAGAATCTATTGGCGGCAAGGGTATTGCGGTGGACGTCTATGGAAACGCGTATGCAACCGGGGATGGGAGGGTTAGCAAAATCAATGCCGACGGAACGTCCGTCGTCTACACCATGAGCCAAATAAGCGGCAGCGCCATTGCGGTGGATAGGCACGGAAGTGCTTACGTTACCGGAAGCGCCGAGGACGGCCTTCCCACTTACGTTGGGCCGGACCTGATATTCAACGGCGACCGGGACGCTTTCGTGGCCAAGATCAACCCGGATGGTACGGCGCTCAAGTACTGCGGATATATTGGCGGAGATCAGTATGATGTTGGTCTTGACATTGCGGTGGACGCGCGAGGCAATGCGTATATCACCGGAAGGACAGAGTCCACGGAAGACAGCTTTCCCGTGATCGTGGGACCCGATCTCACCTTCAATGGGGGCACTTACGACGCGTTCGTGGCCAAGATCAGATATGTGCCGCCACTGACACTGAGGCCTTGGATTTTCGGCACTTTGAGACTGTTGCTGCTTCCGGAGGACTTCGAATAATCGAAAACAAAGGCCGGTACGATGCAACGACCACTTTTTGAACGGCCGTTGTGGGCCTGATGAGGAGAGTTGCTATGAGAGGAAGATATTTGTCGTTGATTAAAAAGAGCGCGCTCCTTCTCCCGTTTCTCATTGTGTGTACACTTGGTCCGGTTGGAATGCCGCTGACCGTATCCGTATCCGCCGCTCCATCCGTTATGGAGACTTTCGGTAAGGTTCCCCTATATTTCGTCGAAAACCGGGGACAGACGGACCCCCGCGTGGCGTTCCACGTGCAGGGGCAGAACACCAGCGTGTACTTCACTAATGAGGGCGTCACTTTCCGCACGTGGGAGTACAAATCCGCAAGCAACGAAGGCCGTTCCCTCGTTCGGCCCGTCAACTATGAGCCGGCGCCTTCACGAGAAGTCGCGTCCTGGGTGCTCAAGCTTGATTTTGTGGGCGCCGACCCCAAGGTTGTGCCGGTGGGGCGGGATGAAACCCAGGCGCGGATCAGCTACTTCACCGGGTCTAGGGACCAGTGGAAGGCGGGCCTTCGTACCTACTCGACCATCGTGTACCCGGACCTCTGGCCGGGCATCGACCTCATCTACTCGGGAGGGGTAAATCGGCTCAAGTATTCCTTCTTGGTAAAGCCGGGGGCGGACCCGAACCGCATACGACTGGCGTACCGGGGCGCCACTTCCGTGTCCGTGGACGGTGCAGGCCGATTGGTGGTGGACGCCCCAGTGGGCGGGTTCACGGACGAGGCCCCCGTGGCGTTCCAGGATGTGGATGGAACGCGCGTACAGGTGGCCGCTCGATTTAAACCCACTCCGGAGACAGGCTCGGGCGCCGTGCTGCTCGGTTTCGATCTCGGGCCTTACGACCCGCGTATCCCCTTCCTGCTGGATCCGGTCATGCTGGTGTACTGTGGGTATATCGGCGGCGAAACTTCCGGCTGGGCCCTGGGCATCGCGGTGGACGCCCAGGGAAACGCCTACGTCACCGGCTACACATCCTCCACCGAAGACAGTTTTCCCGTGACCGTGGGCCCGGATTTGACCTTCAACGGAGGCTTCACCGATGTTTTCGTGGCCAAGGTTAATGCGGCCGGCACGGCCCTTTTGTACTGCGGATATATAGGCGGCCTGGATGTGGATACAGGCTATGGTATCGCTGTGGACACCCAGGGAAACGCGTATGTCACCGGGATCACATTTTCCACTCAGGACAGTTTTCCCGTAACCGTGGGTCCGGACCTGACCCATAACGGTTATATGGAAGCTTTCGTGGTCAAGGTGAACGCGGCCGGCACGGCCCTCGACTACTGCGGATATATCGGAGGCGAATTTCGCGATGAAGGTCGGGGAATTGCGGTGGACGACCAGGGAAACGCCTATGTCATCGGATACACGGGCTCGAACCAGAACAGTTTTCCCGCAACCAAAGGCCCGAAACTTGAGTACAGCGGCAGCGGGGACGCCTTCGTGGCCAAAGTGAACGCCGCCGGCACGACCCTCGACTACTGCGGATATATCGGAGGCGACAGAGAAGATAGAGGCTTTGGCATTGCAGTAGATGACCAGGGAAACGCGTATGTCACGGGAAGCACATACTCCGCTCAGGACAGCTTTCCCGCAATCATTGGGCCGAACCTGAATTACAGCGCGTCTGAGGATGCATTCGTAGCCAAGGTCAACGCCGCCGGCACGGCCTTCGACTACTGCGGCTACATCGGCGGCGAACACAAGGATGCAGGTAACGGCATCGCGGTGGACGGCCAGGGGAATGCATACGTCACCGGCTCCACATTCTCCACCGAGGATACTTTTCCCGTAATTATAGGCCCGGACCTGACCTATAACGGCGGCTATTGGGACCGCGACTATTACGACGCCTTCGTAGCCAAGGTCAACGCCGCCGACGCGGCCCTCGACTACTGCGGTTATATCGGGGGCGATGTCGCGGATTACGGCTTAGGCATCGCGGTGGACGCCCATGGAAACGCCTATGTCACTGGACATGCCCAATCCGGCGAGAATACCTTTCCCGTGACCGTGGGCCCGGATCTGACCTATAACGGCGAGAGCGACGTCTTTGTGTCCAAGGTCAGTGTCGACGGCACAGTCCTGGACTACTGCGGCTATATCGGCGGCAATTTCGACGATTATGGTTCCGGCATCGCTTTGGACCCACAGGGAAACGCCTATATTGCCGGACGCGCAGGATCCGCCGCGGACACTTTTCCCGTAACGGTGGGCCCGTATCTGACCGAAAGTGGCTATGGCGACGCCTTCGTGGCCAAGATCGTGGAGGCGGAGATACAGCCGATTTTACGGCAATTTGAAGCGAACGTCCCCTCCCTTACCCTGGCCGGAACGGTCGCTTTTGCCGCGCTCCTGATCCTCGCGGGCCTGTTCTTGGCGTCCCGAGCACGGCGGCGCAGGACTTAAGGGATACCACCAACCAGCGGGACAAAAAGCACGAGCGCGTGTAGGCAGGGTCGGAAGCCGGATTCGACTGCTTCGGGCCGAGTTTGTCCGTTTCCCTGTTCGGGTAAGAGATCCTGTTTTCCTTCTGAAAGTAATTTTGTGCATCCCAGATCCACTCTTTTCAGGGACATCATCATGCGATATAGAACCAAAGGAGCAGACGGAGCCTATTATTTGCATCATGCCCCATTCTCTCCCAACGCGGCTCACGTTTTTATTTAGACAAGATCTCCCGCTTTTCAGTATATTGGACAGAGGAATGCCCGTTGAAATGATATCTATAGGGTACTCTTGTAGAGAAAGGATAGGAACATGCATCGAAATCCTTGGCCGTATCTTCTGATCGGTTTGATGATAACATGGCTCTGCTCGACCGGCCTCACCCATGCGGCGACGCTCTCTTCCGACGCCTGCATCGAATGCCATGCAAAACTCAATGAGCGGCTGGTCGGGGATTGGCGACTGAGCACCCACAGCGAACACGACGTATCCTGCACCAACTGTCACGGAGATCGGCACGTATCCGCCGACGACGTGGAAAAGGCGGTCATGGCCACCCCCAAGACGTGCGCCGAGTGTCACGAGGAACAGGTCACCCAATTCACGGCCGGTAAGCACGCCAAAGCCTGGCTTGTGATGAAAAGCATGCCCACCGCTCATTGGCAACCCATGGCCTTGATGGAGGGTATGAAAGGTTGCGGCGGCTGTCACAAACTCGGGCTCAAGACCGAAGAAGATATGAAGGCTCTGGAAAAAGAGGGATCCGGTTTCGGCAATGCTTCCTGTGACGCCTGTCATACTCGACACCTGTTTTCGGTCGAAGAAGCCCGGCAACCCCAGTCCTGCCGCACCTGTCACATGGGCATGGATCATCCCCAATGGGAAATGTATAGCTCTTCCAAGCATGGCGTGCGCTTTCTACTGAAGCAGGCCAAGTTGCTGCCCGACACGGCCGCCGCCCCGACGTGCCAGAACTGCCACATGCAGAAGGGCAATCACCAGGTCGGAACCGCCTGGGGATTCCTGGCCGTGCGCCTGCCCATGCCCGAAGACAAGCCGTGGGCCGCCGATCGTGCGACGATTCTTCAGGCCTTGGGCGTATTGGACCCTGAAGGCAAGCCCACGGCGCTGCTCGAAGTGGTTCAAAAAGCGGATTTGGCAAGGCTCTCCCAGGAGACTTGGTCCAATGAACGCGAAAAGATGATCAGCACCTGCCGGCAGTGTCATTCCGAAAATTTCGCGAAAGCGGAGTTGGCCAAAGGCGATGATATGATCCGACATGCGGACCGATTGATGGCGGAAGCCATTCTTATCGTGGCGGGTTTGTATAAGGACGGAGTTCTCGAGAAACCGGAAACGTACGCCTATCCGTTCCCGAACCTGCTGACGTTTCACGATGCCGCCACGGTGATCGAGCAGGACCTGTTCATCATGTTCCTCAAGCATCGGATGCGGGTGTTCCAGGGCGCGTTCCACGCCAATCCGGACTATGCGCTCTGGTATGGCTGGAGTGAAATGGTCAGAGACCTCACGGAAATCAAAGAGTCGGCCTCTACTTTGCGTGAAAAAGCCAAAAAATAGGGTTCCCGGACGATTCGCAAAACCTTTGTGAACAGTCCGGCGGAAGCGGGCCCAAACGCCTCCCAGGATCTTCGGATTGGGGACAATTCGGCTCGAGGGGCTGTGCCGCCATTTATAGAACGTCATTCCGGACGAATGCGGTGAGATCCGGAATCCGGAAAGATTACACCAGTCCAGGCAATTCAGGATCCCGCCTTGCGTTCCGCTTCGCGGGACCTGGCCGGCAAGTCGAATGGTTACGCTGCTTGCGACGGCGGCCCCCTTTCCCCTTTTTTTATTGCAGCGGCCAAGAGTTATGACGGGTTTTCCCGGGCTCCCCAAAAGCTCATACCTACCGATCCGCGTCTCTATGTCGCAGGTGCAGCGGTTTTCATGCTTGACTACGCAGACCGAATGTTCTACCTATCAACGGAATTTTCTTCTGAAAAAAAGGAATCATTTCGGTTTCCGACAGTGGCGAACGTGGAGAGTTTCTCAGCGACGAGTTCCAAGCCTTGCCGGTAACGATTCGTTGCAAATGATACCGGATTCTCGGACGTTTCCGGGATGCATCATGAACGCCGTTCCGCTCGCTCTCTTCCGCTATACATCTTTTCCCTTTTGGAGAAACATCGGAGATCAGCGAAACGTTTTGCCGTCAGAGCAAGAGGGAAGGCGCTGTCCGTCTTGAAAACAACTCAACGCCCGGACCCCGGAGCAGCAAGAACGGCCCCGTTACGGCGTCGGACGGAAGTGGGAGGGTATGGTTTTGGATGAGACGCCAAATACCGTGATAGAACAGCAACGCAAGAGAGCGCTCGAACTGAAAAATTCGGGCGTGCCGTTATATCCCAACCAGCACAGGGTCGAGCAGTCCGTGTCCACGGTGCTCGGGGAGCACGCCTCCAAAAGCGCCGACGATCTCGAAGCATCGCCCGTCCACGTGTCCGCGGCGGGCCGGATGATGGCCATGCGCAGTTTCGGCAAAGCGGCCTTTATCCATATTCAGGATGAGGGGGAACGGATCCAGGTATACGTCAAACGAGACTCCGTGGGCAAGGAAACCTACGAAGTCTTCAAAAAGCTGGACGTAGGTGACATCCTTCGGGTGGAAGGCCGCCTGTTCCGCACGAAAACGGGAGAATTGACCGTGTTGGCGGAATATCTGGTGCTGCTGAGCAAGGCTCAGAGACCGCTGCCCGAGAAGTACCACTGGCTCACCGACAAGGAGATGCGCTACAGGCAGCGCTATCTGGACCTCATCGGCAATCCCGAGGTACGGCAAACCTTTATCAAGAGAACACGCATCGTACAGGAGATCCGGGCCTACTTGACCCAGGCGGGTTTTCTCGAGGTCGAGACGCCCATGATGCAGTCCATCGCAGGAGGGGCAACGGCAAGACCGTTCAAGACGCATCATAATGCCCTGGACATCGATCTGTTTCTCCGCGTTGCTCCTGAATTGTACCTGAAGCGGCTCATTGTGGGCGGATTCAACCGCGTGTTCGAGCTGAACCGGAACTTCCGCAACGAGGGCATTTCCCTCAAGCACAACCCCGAATTCACCATGCTCGAATTCTATCAGGCCTACGCCACATACGAAGACATGATGGAGATAACGGAAGACCTGTTCAACGTGCTCTGCGGGAAGTTGGAAGGGCGTTCCCACATCACGTACCAAGGACAAGCCATCGACTTCAAGCGACCCTGGAGACGCGTCGAAATCGAGGAAGCCTTGATTCACGAAGGCGGCCTGGACGATTCGGTCCTGCACGATGCATCCAAGCTCAAGTCCATCGCACGCGACCTGGACGTTCCCCTGATGGAAAAAGACTCGTTGGGAAAACTATGGGCCAAGCTTTTCGACGTTCTGGTCGAGCCGAAACTGGTGCAGCCCACGTTTGTCACCGCCTATCCGCTGGATGTTTCTCCGTTATCCCGGAGAAACGACACTCGTCCGGAGTTTGTGGATCGTTTCGAGCTGTTTATAGGAGGGCGAGAAATCGCAAATGCCTTCTCCGAACTGAACGACCCCATGGATCAGCGGAAACGCTTCGAGGCCCAACTCGAGGATCTGAAGGCCGGGGACACCGAGGCTCACCGGATGGACGAAGATTATCTGCTTGCGCTCGAATATGGCATGCCTCCCACGGCCGGGGAAGGGATCGGAGTGGATCGGGTGGTGATGTTGTTCACCGACGCCGCATCCATTCGTGATGTCATCCTGTTTCCTCAAATGCGGCCTTCCCATTCAAACCGATAACCCGCGGCGACAGTATGTCCTTCGAAAGTTTCATAGGCCTTCGCTACCTTAAAGCGAAACGGAAGCAGACCTTCATTTCCATCATCACGGTTATTTCCGTCGGAGGCGTAGCCCTGGGGGTCACCGCTTTGATTGTGGTTCTCAGTGTGATGAGCGGTTTTCAACAGGACCTGAAGGCCAAGATTCTGGGAATGAATGCGCACGTCATCGTGTTGAAGAACGGGGCCACTGTCACCGGATACCGGGAACTCGAGGAAAAGGTGAAAGAACTCGAGGACGTGGTCGGGGTTTCGCCTTTTATTTACTCTCAGGTCATGGTGCGCAACCAGGATTATGTTTCCGGAGCCGTGCTGAGAGGAATCGATCCCAAAACGATTAACGACGTCACTCTCCTAGGCTCGGCCATCACCCGTGGCGCCCTCGACTCCTTGGATTCAGCCGAAAACCATATTATTATCGGCAAAGAGCTGGCGCTGAATTTGGGTACGAGCCTTGGCGATTCGGTTCAGGTCATTTCGCCCATTGGAAGGAGGACGCCCATGGGCCGGCAACCCACCATGGAAACGTATCAAGTGACGGGCCTTCTCGAGTCGGGAATGTACGAATACGATTCGACCTTTGCGTTCGTGTCGCTGGCAAAGGCCCAGGAATTCTTGGGCTTTGGGGATGAGGTTACAGGGCTGGAAGTTCGAGTCAAGGACCTTTATCAATCCCATATTGTAGCATCCGAGATCAGTCGTAAACTCGGCTTTCCGTACTGGGCAAAAGATTGGAAAAGGATGAACCGAAACCTTTTTTCCGCTTTGAAGCTGGAAAAAATCACGATGTTCATCATTTTGACATTGATCATTATAGTGGCGGCATTTAATATCGTCAGTACCTTGATCATGATGGTAATGGAGAAGAATAAAGACATAGCGATCCTGAAGTCTATGGGGGCCACATCAAAAAGCATATTGAAAATCTTCCTGTTTGAAGGATTAGTCATTGGAACGATCGGTACCGCCATAGGTCTCGCCGGCGGCTTGTTTCTCTGTTTCCTGCTCAAGAGATACCAATTCATACAACTTCCGAGCGACGTATATTATATATCTACATTGCCGGTAAGAATGGATATTCCGGATATCGTAATCGTCTGCGTCTCGGCCATTGCAATTACATTCCTAGCGACCTTGTATCCCGCCTGGCAGGCCTCGAGATTGAATCCGGCAGAGGTACTTCGATATGAATGAGAACGAAGAACGTTCTCCCATTATATCATTACGCAAGGTCGTAAAAATCTACAACCCGCAGCACCCGAATTGTGTGGAAGTGCTCAAAGGGGTCGATCTTGACGTGGTTCCCGGTGAAATGCTGGCCGTCGTGGGCGCGTCCGGAGTAGGCAAATCCACGCTTCTTCATCTCATGGGAACCTTGGATCGCCCGACTTCAGGGACCATCCGCTTCGGGACTCTTGACGTATCGGGAATGGACAACATAGAATTGGCCCGATTCCGCAATCGCACGATTGGCTTTGTATTTCAAT
>JACQYL010000056.1 GCA_016208165.1 Deltaproteobacteria bacterium | reverse complement strand
GAGCGGTTCCTGCGCGCAAATCTCACCGGCCAGGGCATCCTGGTCCTGTCCAACCTGGAGATGCTTTTTGCCTATCACATCGAGCTGAACCTACTACGAACCATGGCGGCGGACGAGGACCGGGTGCTGCTCCTTCTGCCCGGCCGGAGGTCGCGTGGCCGGATCATCATGTTTCATGAAATGGACGAGGGTGACTACACGCTGCCCACAAACCTGATTGCCGAAAACCACTTATGGGAGATTAGGGAGTGAAGGGCAAAGGGCAAAGGCGAAAGGGTAAAGAAATGGCAACGAGTATAGATGCAGTTAAAAAAATTGCCGCAGTCCGCCGGGAGTTAAATGAGCGGTTTTCAGTGATGCGCATCGGCGTTTTCGGTTCGTGCGCCAGAGGGGATGAAAGCTCCGAAAGCGATGTGGATATCATCGTGGAACTGGCTGAGCCTACCTTTGATAATTACATGGACCTTAAATTCAGGCTGGAAGAGGTTCTTCAGCGGCCTGTGGATCTGGTTCTGGCGGATACCGTAAAACCTCGTCTCAGGCCGATCATAGAGCAGGAGGTGGTTTATGCGTAGGGATCCCCGCCTGTATATAGACGACATCCTGGAGGCCATCGGCCAGATCCGGGAATACACGGTTTCGATGAGTTATGACGTCTTCACACGGGACCGGAAGACCCAGGATGCAGTGGTGCGCAATCTCGAGATCGTCGGCGAGGCGGCAGGACGCCTGCCGGAGGCGGTAAAGGAACGGGCCGGTGATATTGAGTGGCGAAAGATTGTGGGGCTGCGAAACATATTGGCCCATGAGTATTTCGGCGTCAGCCTTCCCGTAGTCTGGGACGTGGTGCAAAACAAACTGGATGCGCTCGAAACCGCCTGCAGAAGACTTTTAAAGGATGAAAAGCCGGGATCGAAGGAGCAGGAATAGATGCCCAAACGCAACCCTGACAAGAACATGAGCCTTTGGAAAAAAGAAGTCCCCAAGATGCCGGAGGGTTACTATTCCGGCGATAAGCCGAACCCGAACCTGCGGTCATTCGTGGAGCAGCATATCAAGGAGCGGCCATACGATCCGAAGACGGACGATTATGATGTTTCCGCTTTCGATAAGCCCATTGAAACCACCAAGGCCACGGCCATCTATAACATGCACACCTACTGGTCGAAGAAGCCGCATGATGCCATCCGCCAGTACATCCGGCACTATACCAAACCCGGCGATCTGGTGCTCGATCCCTTCTGCGGCTCGGGCGGCACAGCCCTAGCTGCGCTGATGGAGGGCCGTAAGGCCATCGCCATCGACCGCTCTCCGGCGGCGACCTTCATCACTAAGAATTACTGCGCGCCGGTTGACGTGGATGAACTCCAGAAAGCTTTCGAGGATCTCAAGCGCAAGGTCAAGCCGGAGATTGACTGGCTTTACGAGACCCGATGCGACCGTTGCAACGGCAAGGCGACTACGGCCTACACGGTTTATTCCCAAGTCTTTCAGTGCCCGCGCTGCCTGGAGAAGGTGACGCTGTTCGATTGCGTGGAGGTAGAAGGAACTACTGCCAAGGGTAAACCCAAGAAAATCAGCGCCTGCCCCCGCTGCCACAAAAGAGGCATTGTGGAAGAGATCAGCACGCGAGCTAAAAAATTTGGCGCAGTGCCGGTGCTGGTGAGCTATATCTGCGAAGCCGGATGTAAACCGGCACGTGGCGAGAGGCGACACAACGACCCGGATAAAAAGAAACGCGATTATTTCGTGAAATATAATCTGGAGAAGATTCGGGATATTGAGGCGAAGGATATTCCGTACTGGTACCCAAAGGATCGGATGATGCATGTTGACTCTGACACGGAGCCTTGGGGGAATGAATGGCGGCCGGGACGTAATTTTCGAACTGTTGCCGAACTCTTTACCAAACGCAATTTATGGGCTTTGGCAGCGTACCTTGAAGAAATTAAAAATGCAGGTGATCACAAAGATCAGCTTTCATTTATGTTCACTAGTATTCTTCTAAAGTCGTCGCGGATGATGGCGCACAATAATGATGGAATTGGTCGCATTCAAAAGGGTACCTATTACATACCGCAGTTATTGCATGATGTTCATGTTGGAAGATTTATGCATGAATCTTTGGGTGACATGATATCCGGCTATAACAATATAGCATTACAGCAATCCAAACTGTTTATTGATACATCCAATGCATGTGTTATGCGAATCCCAACTTCATTTGTAGACTATATTTTTACAGATCCCCCGTATGCAGAAAAAGTCCAATATGGTGAATTAAATTTCATATGGGAAACTTGGCTTAATTTAGATATGCATTGGCATGAAGATGAGATTATAGTTAATGAAGTGCGTGGAACAACAGAAGAAGACTGGGCTAATATGATGCGCCAAGCAATGGCAGAATGCTATCGAGTATTAAAACCAGGACGTTGCACTTCCTTCTGCTATCACGATACCTCAGAAGGCACTTGGGCTTTGGTGCAAGATATTATGGCCCAAGCTGGATTTGTCGTGGAGAGGACTGAACAAGCACTCTACATTGATTCGGCCACTAAAACTACAAATCAATATTTTGCAGATAAAGTCAACAAACGTGATCTTGTCATCAACTTTCGCAAGCCAAAGTCAGGTGAGGTAGCGGCGACCATTGCTATCACCGGCGAGGAAGACGAAACTACTTTTAACGATAAGGTCCGCCAAATTATCGGTGATTACATCGGCGCAAACCCCGGCTGTACCAAGGACCGCATCTATGACGAGGTCGTGAGCCGCATGGTGCGTAGCGGTCAAATGGAAGCGTACGACTTCGACGAGCTATTAAGGCAGGTGGCTGATGAGGTCAAAACACCTGTAATCAAAAACTTGTTTGAACAGAAAGAGCCGGACTTATTCGGTACCCACGAGGTGAGAAGATTGGTGCATTTATTAAGGGACATCTCAAAAAACACCCGGGCGACGAAGGGGTTCACTATAGCGACCTATTCGAGCACTACATTTACATGGTGAAGGACAAGCCACGCCGTCAACTGGCCGAATTCCTGCCCGATTATTTCTACAAGACCGAACAAGGCACCTGGCGGCTTCCCGCCTCCGAGGAAGAGGAAAAGGCCAAGCGTGAAGCCCGGGTCAAGGGACTGGGCCGGAGGGTGAAGCGCTATATCGCCCAGCTCGAACTGGGCGCTGCCATCCCCGATCAGGAACGGCCGAGCGACGCTACCATTGCCGAGTGGATACGCCACTGCAAGCGGGCCGGGCTCTACGAGCAGGGCAAGCTCTTGTACGAGAAAGGCGGACTCAACCCCGACAACCTCACCGAGGAGGCCATGGTTAACGTCGAGGAAGATTACCAGGTTTGCGCACGCATGCTGGCGAGAGATGAGGGTAAAGCGCAAAGGCGAAAGGGCAAATCGGTATAAGGAATACACTATGGTGACACAAATGAACGATCAATTGAATAAACGGCAATATTCGGCGAAACGGAAAAAGCTGCTGGATCTTGAGTTGGCTCGTTACGTTGGCTTGCTGACGGAGCACGGGTCACCTGAAAAGGTGATTTTGTTCGGAACCCTGGCAACTGGTTCGGTTCACGAATGGTCCGATATCGATCTGGTGGTCGTGGAGCGTACCCAACTGCCTTTTTTCCAGAGAATCAAAAAGGTCCGCAAACTCCTTCAACCCAAAGTCGGCATGGATATCATGGTGTACACGCCGGAGGAATTTGACCGGCTATGTGCGGATCGGCCGTTTTTCAAAGAAGAAATCATCGGCAAGGGGGAAATCGTCTATGAACGCGCCAGGTGATCGATGGTTGGAATTCGCCCGCCAGGATTTACAGATGGCGGAACTTGCATTGAAAGAAGGTATTTATAACCAGGTCTGTTTTCACAGCCAGCAGTGCGTTGAAAAATGCATAAAAGGCTTGATAGCGAATATTGGGAAAACACCTCCTCGAACCCATTCGATTGTCGATCTGCTTGGCCTGCTGCCAACGGGATATCTTTCGCATTTACAGGATGATTTGGCCCAACTCGACATTTTCTATATTCCGACCCGTTATCCCGATGCCTTGCCGGGTTCATTGACGGATGGGCTGCCGGGTGAGGAAGATGCCCGGGATGCTATTGAAGCCGCCCAGGCGTGCTGGAAAAAAATTGGCTCAAAGGAGTTAGGAGGACGATAAAATGGCCGATGACCTGTTTACCTTCAGGAAAGACCTGAGCGAGATCTGCACGGTTCCGGACAAGATCATCTCCGTCTATTCCCTGGAGAAGCATGTCTGGGCTGATTCGAACTCCGAGGCGAACCGTAAGGCCCGCAAGCCGGAGCTGCAGACCATTGAGGAATTTCAAATCGATCCGGTCCGGCCGTTCCTCACGGACATCCTGCGCAACATGGCCGCCCCCTGGAAGCGGGAGCGCAAGGAGAATCCGGTTGGCCAGGGGTATTGGATTCAGGCTGAGTTCGGTTCCGGTAAATCCCATCTGCTCTGCTGTCTTTCCGCCCTGGCTCTGGGACGCAAGGATGCCTGGGATATCGTCAAGAAGAAGGAAGACGCCTCCGGCCGCGGCAAGCGCGAGTCCCTGTTTCGTTTCTGGGAGGCGGGAATCGAGGCCAAAAGCAGCAAAGGAACCAAGGGCATCTTCGTCATTGTCAAGACACTGGTAGGAGCGGGCAGCGGTACGGTGGGCCTGACCGATAAAGGCCGGCGTCTCTCCGAGTACATCCTGGATGCGGCCAAGGAGCAGATACAGGTCGAACTCGGCAAGAACATCTCGCTTTATCCTGTGGAGCTGTTGGCCGACCGGTTCATCACCGAGGACATGGAGCGCTACCGGAGGGACCTGGCCAAGTTCCTGCGTGCCCCGAAGTTTTTCGACGAGGATGAATTCGAAGAGGTTGACGACTTCCTCCGCACCATCCAGCAGAACAAAACACCGGAATATAAACGGAGCTGCGGCAATAAGCTCTGGCGCTTCTACACCGAATATCTGAAAGTCCAGCCCCAGATTGCCGCGGAGACCGAGGACATCCTCACGCACATGATAGAAACGATTCTGGCCGAGGGGTATAGCGGGGTTCTTTTGGTGTTGGACGAAGTGTCGCTGTTCATGAAGAACCGGGACGAGGATCAGCGGACCGATGACGAGAAGACCCTGGTCGTACTGTCCAACCGCCTGGCGAAAATCCACAATCTGCCCGTGTGGACGGTCTGCGCGGCCCAACAGGCCATCGAAAGCAAGATGGGCGTCAAGAACATCATCGCCGACGACCGGTTGAAACTGGTGAAATTGCTCGAAGAGGACAAGGATTATTACGACATCGTCCTGGCGCGCGTGAGGGAGATCAAAGAACCGGCGGCCATCAGCAACTATTATCTCCATTACAAGCGAGGATTCACTTGGCCCAATAGCATCGGCGAGCCGGACTTTCGTCACTTTTTCCCTTTCCATAAACCTGCCATCGAGGTCCTGCGGGCGATCACCTATGAGCTGACCACGACTCGTTCCGCGATCCACTTCATGCATCAGACCCTGAAGCACCAAATTAAGAACAAGGGCCGCGAGCTCATACGCCTGTGGGAGCTGTTCGATGAGGCTGTGCGTTACGAAGAGGACCCGAGCGGCGTCCATGCCGGGCTGGTGGCTATCAAAACGAAACGCGAGACGGACTATCGGGCTTACGAGGCATGCAAGCGCCAGATTGACGGCCTGACCAAGGGCTACTTGAAGGTTCACCGCGACAAGGGCGTCAAGGTCATCCAGACCCTCTTCCTCTATCATATTTCCCGCACGCGCCAGCAGGGCATCACGCCGGAGGAGATCGCCAATTCGGTGCTCATCGAGCGGGACGCCGACGCCAATCCGGACGAAAACAACCAGCACTACGAAACTATCGCCGACAACCTCAAGAAGGAATTACGACAGATCGTCCAGGCCTTCGACGAGGAGAAGCGGCCGAGATACCGCTTTGATCCCGTCTTTACCGGGGTTGATCCGAGGGATGAGTTTAGCAAGGCCAGAGACGAAGCGGAATCCAACGAGGCTATGCAGAAGGAAGCGTGGGACCACCTCCTGGCGCTTGACGAGTGGCCGGTGCGCACGCGCCAGATGACCATCGATTTGTCCAGCGGCGTCAGGTCTACATTCAGGGACATCGCTCCGTTCATTGCACCATGGGAGGACCGAGGCGCTGCACGTTCCGGGGATCAAAATCTGGATGTGATCTGGCGAGGGCGGCAGATTTCCGGGCGGGTGGGGATGCGCGATCTCGGGCGAATGTTCTCCGAAAATCTGCCGCTACCACCCATTGAAAGCGATCAGACAGATCTTGATTTCGCCGTATATATCGGCGCCCGCCACGTCGCGGACACCTCCATTCTCAAGCTGGTCGAGCGACGCAAGGACCCACGCGTCCTTCTCTGGACCCCGGCAGAGCTGACCCAGGAAGAACGCGACCGGCTCATGGATTTTGCCGCCTACCGCAAGCTCATTTCCGACGGGCAGGGCAAGGAAACCGAGGATGCCGTCGCGGTGGTCAACTGGGTTTCCAACGCGCTCCAGTCCGACCTTGCCAAGATCGTAAAGATCGTGGACAACAGCTACGCCCGGGGCCGTGTCGACGCGCTGAACAACACCCAGATGGAGTTCCGCGTGGCCGGCGAACTGGCGGCCATCCTGACGCCGTTGGTGGATCGGGTGCTTACAGCGGCCTATGTGTCCAGGGACATCAAGTTTGATCCGCCCTTCGTATTCCGCAAGGAAGAGGGGGTCAAGGTCATCAACGGCATCGTCAGGACAGGCCGGATTCGCAAGGGGGCAAAGCCCAATCAGAACATAAGCGCCGCACAGAACTTCGGCTTCGGCCTGAACATCATGAAAAAGAGCGCCGAAAAAGAACTGGATGTTTCGGGCAACGCCTATGTGCAGGAGATGTGGACGTTCATCGATGACAAGTTGACGGACGATGGCCAAACCATAAAGGTGGATACCCTTTACAAGAACTTCATGGGCATCGGCGGTCCGAAGGATTACGGGCTCACGCGACGCATGGTTCAGCTCTATATGCTCTGTCTGGTCCGGGAGGGGCGTGTGCGGATCACCTTGGGGGCCAAGGCCGGGCTTGCCCTTCCCCTGCTCGACTATTCGAACATAGCCGATGTGGAGTTTTCGACCAAAGTGCTGGATGCCTTGGGCGAGATTCAAAAAGTGGCCAAGCCCGAGAATTGGGAAGTCTTGAGACCGTATGCGGAGAAATTGCTCGGAACCGAAATCCCCACCACTCACGATGACGCCATGATCTCCGAACACCGGGCCAAGCTACGGCAACTGTTCGCCCAGGAAAAAGAATCCTCGTCACGGGTGGCGAGCCGGGCGCAGAGCCTGTTCGACGCACTGAAGTCCGTCAATCCCTATGAAGCGGAACTGGCGCAGGTTGTGAAGCTTTTTTCCGCAAATATCGATGGCGGCGACGACATTTACCTTTTTCTTTACGCCCTTAAAGAGGCCATGGGGTATCAGGCTTTTGATACGAACATGGCGACCCCTGCCGAGGTGGACGATCTTGCCAATCGACTCAAAAACTGCAGGGACCTTCGGGCTTTCCTTGAATACGAGACCGAGCTTCGGACAGCTCATGCCTACTGCGCCATCACCCTGGGAGACCAGAAAGAACTGGCTCAGGCACGAAAGGCTATAGAAGCCGTCCGGGCCAAGCTTGGCACCCTGAAAGACTATATCGATTCCGACGTAAAGCTGAAGACCGAACTCGTGGGCCATTTCCCACCGGTCGAGGAGGAAAGAGACACGATTGCCGCAATGATCCGCGAGTACTCATCGGTATACGTACCGATGCACGAATCCGTGGTGAACAGGATCGACGCCAGTCGCAAGCAGATTCAGGATGCAATAACCGGAGCCGACATTAACGCACTCGGCGTCCTGGATGGTGTCACGGCACTGCAACCGCCAAGCACGGACAAACTGATTTCCCGTCTGACCCATCTCCGTTCTGAAATATTCGAGTGCCCATCTCCTTCGCGCGCTTCCGTCGAGGATCACCTGCGCAACGGTCCGTTGCATGAATGCGGTTTGTCTTTTGTGAATGCGTCAATCCATGCGCAGACGGCAAGCGATGCAGCCAAGAAGGCCGGTCAATTGCTCGACGATGTATTCCGCCGGAAGATGGAGGTTTTCTTGAATCCTACCGTGCGGGAACGGCTTGAGCAGGGAAAGACGGAGCCGACCATCTCCGGTTTGCTGGCGTGCAAGACCACTGAAGAGCTTCGCACCTATTTCGTCAAAGTCGTGCGGGAACCGCCTGGGATCGTGGACATCATTAACAAATACCTCAAGCGCATCGTTGTGAAGCGAGTCAGAATCGCCGACTTCAGGCCCAATGTTGGCACCATTCAGAAGGACCAGGTCGGGACAGTCGCAGAGGAATTCGGCCGGTTCCTTGAAACCCAGTTCACCGAAAACGAGGGAGACGACGACTCCCTTCCAATGCTCCAGTTGGAATAGGAGGGCGAGTCGATGCTTTCGAGCTGGGTAATTGATAAGTTGGAAGCGCTGAAGGATGAGCAGATTCTGCTTGTCCAGGATTCGCTTCGACTTCTCCCCGAGGCCGACGGTGCTGTCCACCGGTTCGCTAATGAGAGCGGATTTACGGTGATCATCGCATCTACGAATCTCGTCTTCAGGGAACTCTTTGAAAGGGCAACCGTTTCAAAGGATACGAAGAAGCTGCTCCTGATCGACCGTGCTCCGGCGCGAAGGAGGGCCCATGCGTCTCTGACAAAAGCGCCTCCCCCTTTTTACCCTGATCTTCTTTCCAGAACCGCTGAGACGGCACGGATCGAAATCAGTCTACGGCAGTTTCTGATTGAAAAGACCGGGGACCCGAACTGGCCTCAAGAGTCCAATGATCCAAGGTTCGCAAGGCTGATTACGGGGTGCTTAGACGCTGTTCTCAAAGCACACGCGAGCCTGCGCGTGGCGCATCCGACACGGTTTACTGACCACGATTTCAAGACGATTGTTGCCTATTCGGCATTGGGGGTGCCCGAGGCCGCTTTCAAACGCCCGGAGGCAAGAAGCTACTGGCGTATCGGCCTTATCGGGTATCCGGCGCTTGAGGAACTTGATTCGCTCGCCCCGGAAGTAGCGCGTTCCATCCGCGACGAGCTGCGCAGCGCCCCGGCTCCCTTCTGCTGGTTCGCTGACTCGCCGCCGGAACTGATAGTCAGGGCTTTTTATCTGTCAACGATACTATCCCAGCACGTTGAGCATTGGAAGCTCATGCTTGCCAGTATTGACCCGGACCTCACAACTTTCAGTGAAATCGACAAAGCACTGATTGGCGAGGCCGCACCTGAACTTGTGTCTATTGACCCCCATCGGGCTCATCGCGACCTTCAGGATGTCGAATCATCGTTGTCCAAGGATGCAATCAACCTCATCCTTCTCGATCAACTGAAGGTTACGGCCAGCGGTCGCTTTGCGGAGGTTATCGAGAATGAACATTATTCGGTCCTTATCCGATCCTTGGCCCTATTGGTCGGCCTGGACAGTTTCCTCTCCGACGCTCCGCCCCTTGCTTCACATAAGAAACTCGATCAGGTGCTATTCACAGAAACAGATGGCAAGAAGGACCTGTTTATCGAACAACGTCCTTCGCCGGCCTGGGAGAATCTGAAGGCGGCATATCGTTTGGTGCGATCAATCCGCGACATCCGGGACGCCTTGGATGTCGCCGTAAAGAACCTGAGTGTGAAACCAACCTCAGAGTTGACTTTCGAGTGGTTCCGAGCCTTATGGAATGATCGTCGGGCAAACCGTCTGGAATACTTTCTGTCTGCTCTGGAGCGTTTGGTGTTTAGCGTCGATTTTCTCCCACGTTCCGCAATCGATCTGCCGCCCGCTTTTCTGTCGGCACAAGATCGTATTCGAGAGCGCGTGAGCTTGCTGCGCGACGACACGCAAAAGGCGCTCGCGAGCGTGAACGCCCGTTACCAAGAACTGGTGGCCGCAAAGTACAAATCGTGGGTTGCTTCGGATTCATCGGAAGTAAGATTGACCAGCCAGTTCTTGAGGCGGTGCCTTAAGCCTCATTGGGACCCCCAAGGCGAAAAGGCAGTGGTGTTTGTGTTCGACGGCATGCGTTACGACATATGGGACGAGCTGGTCAGGCCGATATTTGAGGATCGCATGGAGATCATTGCGGATTACCCCGCCACGTCCCTTTTGCCCTCAGAGACCCACATAAGCAGAAAAGCGATCTTTGCTGGAACATTTCCCGATTCCTTCGACACCCGGCGCGGCGAAGACGCTCTTCTTAAAGAAGCGATGCACCGAGAGTTCGGATATGCAGGGGATGTCGAAGTCGTGGCTCCCGATGGTATGGGAACCGGTGAGACCGTTCGGTATCGAGCAGGCAGCATCGAGTTCTTCATCTTTGAACTCTGTGACAAGGAACTCCACAAGATTCCGGTGAAAACACTGCCCGATGGTCGATGCGTTCCCGGACGCCCGCTGGCATTCATCTATCAGCAGCATATCAAGGACATCATCGACACCGAGGTCATGGCCATCATTCGTGGACTAACACCAGATACCAAGGTCTTTGTAATAGCCGACCATGGATTTGGCGCTATCGGTCGCGAGCGTATCCGTATTGATTTGCCTTGGTTGAATGAGCCGAATGATTGTTTCTATCAGAACGCGTGGCTTAGACAGACCCTGAACGGTGTCGGCGCACCGCGCAAGGTTCGCGATAGCGTCCTGGAGTTTCCGGTCGGTGATCTGCGGATGCCCAACGCCGGGGAAGCCCTTGACCGGTCCACCAAACAGAGTTGGCAAAAGAAATTCGAATCGATCATTTTTCCGAAAACCGGTTACGCCCTGGCCCGGCCGAAAGCCAATTTCAATCCGGATGCATATTCACACGGTGGGATTTCGATCCAGGAAATGCTTGTGCCCATGCTTGCCATGCGTGTGAAAGCGCCGGAAGAGGGTCTGCTTGTCCTCGGCCCGATTACCGGGCCCGCGGAACTCATTGAAGGGGAAGAAGCCGAGTTTAAGATGCCTGTTGAACTTACGGAATCTCATAAACATAGGGAGCTCCGGCTCGAGGCGCAAGCGGTATATCAGAACAAAGAGGAAACACCGGCCTTGCCCTCCCAAGTCGAATACATTTCTACGGCGGGAGGAGACGTCGTTTTTCGATTTGTTCCAGATGCCGCCGATGCTTCGGATGAAGAGCGCAAGGCTGGCATCATGGAGCGGCTGCTGAGAATCAGCGTCACCTATCGTGAGGCGCAACGCATGGTGAGAAAAGCGCGGACTATTCGGTTCTCCATGCGCCTGAATTCAGAAAAGATCGTTCGCCGAGTACCAGCTCATCTCGGGAAGATATTGGGCTTGACCCCAAGGAGCATGAAGTGATGCCGGATGCCAAGACAACAACCCAATCAACATGGGCGAGTCGGAACCCCGAATCGCTCGTGGTTGTTCCTGTGTCGCGGGTGGAGGACTGTGGATGAACCTGAAATTGAAAGAGGTCTTCAGAGGCAAGGTTGTCAACAAGGCCCATACGATTAACACGGGAGTTGACGAATTTCCGCGCTATGTCCTGGAGTACCTGATCGACAACTACTGCTCCGAGGAAACCTTCCACGAGGACATGGAAAAGGTCGTCAGAAGGCTCAAGGAGACCTTCGTCTATGGGGCGGAGGCCGAAAAAATCAGGCATTACATTCGTGAAAACCGCAGCCACTCGGTAATCGCGAGCCTGGAAGCCCGGCTGGTTGAGACGGAGGACAAGTATTGGGGCACGATTTCCGCCATCAACGAGAACTTTGTGAACATACCGGAAAGCATCGTCCGTCAATACCCCATGCTGCTTTCGGGCGGAATGTGGGGAACCATCGACCTGACCTATGACGAGACCGAGATTCATAACAAGAAAATCAGACCCTTCAAGATCACCGGGTTCATGCCTTTTCAGGTCAGCGTCATCAATCTTGATGAGTTCATAGAGCGTCGCGAGGAGTTCTCTACCGACGAATGGATTGATGTCTTGGTAAACTCCTGTGGGCTTGATCCTTCGAAAATGACCCGGCGACAGAAGTTACTTTTTCTTTGCCGTTGCATTCCTCTGGTCGAAACGAACGTCAACATGGTGGAACTTGCACCTCGGGAAACCGGCAAGACCTATCTCTATCGCAATATCTCATATTACGCTCACGTGCTGTCCGGCGGCAAGGCGACTCCTGCCCAGCTTTTCATCAACCTCAATACCGGGAAGATTGGCGAAGTCGGCGTTCGGGACGCCGTTGTTTTTGACGAGATCGCGAACACTGATTTTACCGATCCAAGGTCCTTCGTAAGCATCATGCAGGGATATATGCAGGATGCGAAATTCAGCAGGGGCAAGAAGGAAATCCTTGCTTTCGCCAGTTTGGTATTTGTAGGCAACCTGGACGTCCAAGGTAATCTGCCACATGAAAAATATTACCACCTTTTTGAGCCGCTGCCGGATTTTATGCAGGTCATCGCATTCTTAGACCGCATCCATGGCTATCTGCCCGGGTGGGAAATTCCGAAGTTGGCCCCAAACAGCTATTCGAAGGACTATGGATTCATTACGGATTACTTTTGCGAGATCATGCACGAGCTTCGCCGTATTGATCTCCTGGGAGCGGTACGTTCTCGTTTTGATATAGTTGACCATGCCAGGAGGACGCAGGGTATCTCTGGCCGCGATCAACGCGCTATTATCAAAACCAGCTCTGGCCTGCTGAAGTTGCTTCACCCTGATGGTCGGGTAGCCGACGAGGAACTTGAGGACATTTTGAGTCTGTCCTGCGAACTGCGGCAACGGGTGCGAGACCAGCTCCATTTGATTGCACCGGGCGAGTATGACCGTATTTCTTTAGGATCGCTGATGCAGCCGTCGGGTAAGCAAGTTGTGCCTGAGCTTCCGGATAGCAATCGTGTTCAGCGCGTTGCGCTCCCCGAGAAGCCTTCAGTCGGTGAGGTTGTAGGCTTGGCCGTCGAAGGGGACCATGGTTGCATCCTTCACTTTGAGATGCAAGCGACCAAGGGGTCCGGACGCATCGTACCGCTCGGGTCGATCCAAAGGGTCATGCGGGAAAGCATCGAAGCAGCAGCTCAGTACATCCGGGCAAAGCACGAGGACCTCGGCATAAGCGCCGAATGGCGAAAGAGTTTTGATGTAGCGGTACTGGCGACCTTTATGGGCGTACCCAAGGAGGGTCCGTCTGCCGGCATCACAATTGTTGCCGGGATCGTATCGGCTTTGAAAAAGGCCCCCGTGCGAAACGACCTCGCCATGACCGGTGAGATTACAATAATGGGTAAGGTGCTCCCGGTTGGCGGCATTCAACAGAAGGTCCGGGCTGCTTACGATGCAGGAGTCAAAGAGGTTCTTTTGCCTGCTGATAATTTGAAAGAGGCGGAGGGGTTACCCTCCTATGTGCTCGACGGTATCAAGCTGACCCCGGTAAGTAGCATAGATGAGGTGCTTGAGGTTTCTTTAAGTATGAACAAGCCGTAAAGACAAACGCCATGCCTCGAAATCTCCTTATGCCTGGATGCTGATCCAACATCCTGTCCAGAACCGGGTTCATAGGCCGGCTGATGATTCTGGTTCGCTCATCCGAGTTCTCTATTCGTACCGCCTATATTCCTTAACGGTAGCCAGTCGCAACAGGCCGAGGGCGGCCGATCTTTTGACCTTCTCGTCCGAATCGGCGATCAGGGGCATGACAGCGTCCATGGCGTCCACCGCTCCCAGATTCGAGAGTGCGTCCACAGCCGCTTTCCGGACTTCCCAGCTTGAATCGCCTAAAGCCTCCCGGAGCACGGTTATCACACCTTCTTCTTTGGTGGCCGTGTTGCCAAGAGCAACCGCCGCCACCGAGCGCACCTCGGGTCGCGGATCTTTCATGCGTTCCACAAACGCCGGAATGGCCTCGTTTACTTTGATGTGATTCAGAGCGATGACCGCTTCTCTCCGGATGATCGGATTCTTGTCTTGCAATACATGCAACAGCGCGCCGGCCGCCTGGGCATAACCGAGTTTACCCAGACAGATGACAGCCGCTTTTTTCGTTTCAGTATCCTTACTGTCCAAAAACGGTAGGATCCGCTCCCCGGCTTTTGGCGACTCCAAAAGCGTCAGCCCGCTCATGGCGGCCATGGCGACTTGCGGGTTTGGCAGCTTCATGGCGTCCAGCAACGGCTTTTCCGCCAAATCGGGATCGATTTGGCTCAGGGCAATGGCGGCCGCCTTCTTGACCTGCCACACTTCTTCACCCTCATCCGCCGGATCCGCCTTACCGGGGACCTGACCCTTCGGAGGCTTGCCGTCCAGGCCGGCGTACGAAATGACTCGCTGTCTCAACCCATCCGTCTCCCCGCCGAGGATCTTAACCAGATAGGGTTTGGCTTTCACGGCTTCGAGCAGACCGAGGGCTTGAACCGCGGTCAGGCGGACCTGCCAAGCCTCGTGCTTTAACATTGGGATGATTTTGTCCACGCTCTCCTTGATATTCAGAACGCCGGCAAGTTTGATCCCGCAGCGTGCGATGTTCGGGTCCTTCTCGCCAAGCGCTTTGAGCACGGCATCCTGGATCGATTGTGTCATCAGTGATTCCTGCTTCTTCAAATAAGGTCAAAACGTACCACTTGATCGCTTCTTCGCATAGTAAACTCAGGCTGTTCCCCATTCAACTCTTTTCTCCCGCCGCGGCGTTTCAACACGGGCCCCCTAGTCCTGCAGATTTCGTTCAGTTCTAGTCCCCGCCGGCTTCATACAACCTCCGTTCATGAAATGATTCCGATCGTGCAAATCGAGTGTGGGTCCAAACAGTGGGGAAAAGACGCGTCTTGACAGGCCTCTGCCTGAAGAGAGAATAAGGGGCGTAACCGAAGGTATTTTATCGGCTATTCTTGAGAGGATCAACCGGGATTCAACCGAGAGCACATTTCTGAGAGGGGGCCGACACCCTCGAGGGGATGTCAGCGGTCTCTGAAAAACGAGCACGGCGCTCTGTTTGTTGAGATGGGAGGTGTTCCGATGGAGTTCACGGACAGGCTGTGGCGGTCCATTGAAGGCATTTACGGTAAAATCCGGGTTCACCCCTTTATCCTGGGGCTTACTGAAGGATCTTTGAACGAAGAGACCTTCCGCTTTTACGTGATCCAGGACGCCTTGTATCTGAAATGCTTCGCTCGAGGCTTGGCCGTTCTCGGAGCCAAGGCGCCGGTGGACGACTGGTTTCTCATGTTCGTGCGGGGGGCGGCCGGTGTCTTCGAAGTCGAGCGGGTTCTGCACGAAGCGTTCATGGCTCGGTGGGGTCTGGCGAAGGAAGATCTGGAAAAGATCCCCATGGCTCCGACGAATCTGATGTATACTTCTTATCTGCTGAAGACGGCCTACGAAAGGCCTTTCCATGAGATCATGGGGGCGTTCCTGCCCTGCTACCGGATCTATCTGGAGGTGGGGAGGGCATTGGAAAAACGGGGATCGCCCAACCCGTTGTTTCAGAAATGGATCGGGACCTATGCCTCCGACGCCTTTGCGGAAAGCGTCCGGGCCGTGCTTGATGCGATGAACGCGGTGGCCAAAGGGCTCACCGATGACGAGAAGGATCGAGTGCGCGAACACTTCATCCTGACCTCGAAAATGGAATATCTGTTCTGGGACATGGGGTACAGACAACAGGAGTGGGGCATTTAGGGATCCCCTCTCCGGCATGTCGTCCCGGATGGCTCACAGCGGTTTTTCCAATTCCTGCTTAAAGCTTTCGACCAGGTCAACGGGGGTGGGATCGATCCCGTCGAGAAGCGCGAGCGCATAGGAGCACCAGTCCACGAACACGAGGGCGGCAAAGATCCGTTGCACTCTCGTCGCGCCCGGCATATTCCACATCCTGAAATCCACGTGATTCAGTTGCCGCTTGCTGAAGACCTTATTCATCACGTCAAAGCGACGGCGGATCTTCGGGTGGCTATCCGGATCATGGAGATAGATCAGGGCAAAGTCGGCCAAGGGCTTGGAGAAGCCGATCATCTCGTTATGATTTGCTTCTGGGAGCGCATTGAAGAAAGCGGGCCGTTTTGAATTTTCATTGAATTTGATCTTTGCTACCCGAGCAACGGACGAAAGATGGATCTCGTCCGTGTAAACAATGGGAATACGATTCTTGATCCAAGCGGCCGTCTCTTCCGCTTCCTTCCGAATCGGCGCTTCACGGAGGAAAGCAGGCAGGGCTGCAAGGTCCGGCCTTGGATCGTCCATCACGCCGGCCTCGAAGAGGATCCTTGCGAAGGATACCACGAAATAGCCTACAGCGGACCGGGGCTGGAAGCCTTCGGGCTCCCGTTCCTTGGGTATGCGAACCAGAGGATAACCTCTTTCCCGGGCAATGGCGGACAGTTCGCCTCCCCCGGTAACGACTACGACATTGCCGGCGTTTTTCGGGAACCCCTGAATGGCCGAAAGCGTCTCTTCCGTTGTACCCGAGAAGGAGCTCGCTATAAAAAGCGTTGAGTCGTCCACCTCGACCGGAAGATTGTAGTGCCGCAACGACCTTACCGGAACTCGAATCTTGCCGCAGAAAGCATCTAGAACCACGTCCACGGGCAGGGCCGAACCACCCATGCCGGCGATGATCGCCTGCCGGAAGGGCCCCTTTTGAATGCGGGGGAATTCCTCGGCAAGGCCGATGTCGATCTGGTCGGGTATTCTCGAGATGACTTCCGCCATGTGGGAATGGTCGTGGAGTTCGGCCAGCTTCCTGAGATCGCTGTCGGCCGGCTTCCTTTCGGGTGGATGATCATTCATTGAATTCACCTCTTCGGTACAGCGGAAATGCGTTCCGAGAGTCCGGCGGAAGATGACGAATTGAGACGGACTCTCGAAAGCCGTGTCGTTCTCCGACATGGTATCCTGCTTGGTGGAAACCGGAAGAAGGATACCGCGGGAACGCCCGTATGCAAAGAAGAAACCTTGGTAAGTCTGTTAAAATGTTGGAACTGTAATCCACCGGAGGCCATGCAACCCTCCCATACCGTCTCGTACGGATTCTTCGCATCCGCATTCTCCTTGACTTGCCAAACGCGCTGTTTCATCCTTATGCAGGTCATTTCAAGGGAAACGAGACGCTTGGCGTCGTTGCTCGAGGAGAGAAGCGTCTCTGCGTTTCCGCAAAGATCATAGATCGGTCACACGGTTCCTTTTGGACCGGCATAGAAACCAGGGGGAGAACCATGGCGGTTTCGGAACAAAGTCGCGCCGTCCGGGACAGGCGGATCGTCCGGGCTACATCCGCTTTCGACTGCGGGGGCAGATGTCCTCTCAGGCTGCATGTTGAAGGCGGAGAGATCAAACGAGTCGAGGGGGACGATGTATCCGAGCCCGATCAGCTCAGGGCCTGCCTGAGGTGTCGGGCGTACAGGAAACACATCCACCATCCGGATCGACTGACGTACCCGATGAAACGGGTTGGGCCTCGGGGGAAAGGCGCTTTCGAACGGATCTCGTGGGACGAAGCCCTGGGAACCTTCGCGTCCGAGCTGACCCGGGTAAAAGAGGCCTATGGAAACGCCGCCATATTTCTAGCCGCCGGGGCCGGATACTTGGGAAGCCTTCATAACGGCCCCGCGGCGGCGGCCCGATTGCTTGCCATGTTCGGCGGATACACGACGCACTATGGAAACGTGTCATCGGAAGGCGCGGTCTGGGCGAGCCTGACTCAGTACGGATCGGTCATGGTGGGCAACAGCCGGGAAGACCTGCTCAACTCGAAACTCATCATTATGTGGGGTTGGGATCCGGCCCGGATGATTTCAGGCACCAACACCACGTACCACCTGATCAAGGCCAGGGAATCCGGGGCAAGGATCATCTGCGTGGACCCCAGATACCACGATTCCGCGGCCCTGCTGGCGGATTGGTGGATACCCATCCGGCCCGGAACCGATACGGCCATGATGGTGAGCATGGCGTACGTGATGATCAAAGAAAACCGGCACGATCAAGGCTTTCTCGATAGATACACCATTGGATTCGACCGATTCCTGGACTACGTGACGGGTGTGGAAGACGGGGTCGAAAAGACGCCGAGATGGGCCGAGGCGATCACGGGCGTGGAGGCTTAGACCATAGAGGCGCTGGCCCGGGAATATGCGACGACCCGGCCCGCCGCTCTCATGGATTGTCAGGGCCCGGCCCGAAGCGCCATGGGGGAGCAGTACAATCGATGCGCCATGACGCTATGCGCCATGACCGGCAACGTGGGCAGACCCGGGGGAAGCGCCGGGGGAGGACTGATGGGCATACCCGTGGGCCATCTGTTCCGGGGCCCGTCGATTCCCGGTCAAAAGAACCCGGTCGAAGTGGGCGCACCCTCGGTGCGGGGCTCGCTCGACCTGAGACTTCGTCTGAACCGGGTCCGAGCTGTTCATGACGCCCACGGCCCGGTTTGCCGATATCCTTCTTCCGGTTACGAGCGCCGCGGAAAGGAACGATCTGAACCGGCCCTGGCCTTCGGGTCCCTATCTTATTTTCAGCAACAAGGCCATCGAGCCCATCGGCGAGTGCAAATCCGACCTGGAAATCGCCACGGACCTGGCGGAAAAACTGGGCTTGAAAGACTTCAATCCTTACGGGGAGGACCAGTGGCTCAGAGCGTTCGTCGAGCAGAACCCCGAGAATGCCCAACACATCAAGGACTACGAGGAATTCAAACGCGACGGCATCCATCGGATAAAGCTCCCGGAGCCCATACTGGCCTTCAAGGAGCAGATCGAGGATCCGGCAAACCACCCTTTTGACACACCGTCCGGAAAGATCGAGATCTACTCCCAACGTGTGGCGGACATGGATCACCCACTCTGTCCTCCGATTCCCAAGTATATGGGAACACCGGAAGATCGAAACGATCCGCTTACGAAAACGCATCCGCTTCAGCTTCTGTCGCCGCATCCCAGAAACAGGGTGCATTCGGAGATGTACAAGGTCGAATGGCTGAGGGAAGTGGAACCTCACCGGATGTGGATCAACCCGGTCGATGCCCGGCCGAGGGGCATCCGCGACGGCGATGAAGTTCATGTTTTCAACGATCGGGGAAAACTGGCGATCACCGCCTGGGTGACGGAGCGCATCGTGCCCGGGGTCATCTCTATTTTTGAAGGCGCGTGGTACGATCCGGACGAGGAAGGTATCGACCGGGGCGGATGCGCCAATGTGCTGACCAACGACGAATATTCCGGCGGCGGGGCGTCCGTCATGAACACGGTGTTGGTGCAGGTGACCAGGGCCTGAGGAGGGACGGACCATGCAGAAAGGGTTTTATTTCGATCAGACGCGATGCACCGGCTGCAGCGCCTGCCGGGTGGCCTGCAAAGACTGGCACGACGTTCCCGCGGGTCCGGAAAACTGGATGCGCGTCTTGTATACGGAAAAAGGGACATTTCCGAACGTGTTTGTCAGTTATCTGGCGGCTCCCTGCTATCATTGCGAGAGCCCTGTATGCGCCGATGCGTGCCCGGTGGGCGCGATCTCCAAAAACGGTGCGGACGGGATCGTGCTGGTGGACTCCGAAATGTGTCTGGGGAATATCGAGTGCGATGTCAAATGCTTGAAAGCCTGCCCCTACGATGCGCCTCAGTTTGGGCCTGAAAAAGGCGCCAAAATGCGGAAGTGCACGTTCTGCGATGACCGATGGGCGGAAGGCAAGTTGCCCGTGTGCGTCGAGTCGTGTCCGACCCGGGCCCTCGATGCCGGTCCTCTGGACGAGCTGATGGCCAAGTACGGCGACGTACGAAATGCCGTGGACTTCACCTGGTCTAAGAGAACGCAACCGGCGGTGGTTTTCAAGGCGAAACGGTACGAGCCGCTGCGCTAGCCGGCGGGAAGGAGCGGTTTTCGCCTCCGCGTTTCCACTCGCGATCACGTTTTATAGGATGCGGATCCCAGTTTGTTTTGCACATTGCTCTTCAATGCGATCGCCTCCTCGAAATCGGGCTTGAGCTTTAGGGAACGTTCCACGCCCTGGAGGGTGTTGGCGTAATCTTTCTTTACATAGAACACCAGCGCCAGATTGTAATACAGATTCGGATCTCTGGGTGAGATCTTGAGCGCTTTCCTGTACTCGGTAATGGCTTCGTCGTATCTGCCCATCTTCCGAAAGGCGATGCCGAGACGGTTGATGATGATAATCGACTTGGGATCCATGGCCTGAGCTTCCCGAAACACCATTTCCGCGTCTTCATAAAGCTCTTTGTTCAAATATCTGTTGCCTACGTCCAGGCGAAGACCAACGTCGTCGGGAAGCGCCATCAGCAGGGCGTTCATGATGTCCCTGGCCTCATCGAACTTCCTCTGATTCAGCAGCTTTTGAGCCTTCGCCAGACAGTCTTCGCGCTGCGCCCCGTATTCCTCCATCTCGACGGATAGTATCGAGTTCAGGAAATCGTACAAGACCTGGTTTTCACCTAGTTTTACGGATACGGGGCCGAACCGTTGATGGAACTTGTCCGACTTGGTGATCTCCAATGCGGCTTTGTGCACCTGTTGATCCAGCGTCTCTTTGGTTTCGGGACGAAACTCGTGGCCAAGTCGCAGTTTCAATCCCTGGGTCAAGGCGTACAGGGATGGAATAAGACGATCTTGTTGGTGAAGCTGTCTGGATTCTTTCAGGTTTTTTAGAACCAGGTTGGCAACCGAGTAGTCGCTGGCATCGGACATGATGACCTCTTCGTTCGCCGCGGTATGGCTCGGCGCTCAAGCGTTATCGGTCAAATTCGGACCTTCGAGGTGAAAACCGGACACCCTCGACATCGGCGGAACACCCCCAATTCAATAGTATGATCGACGTCCTCTCTTCAGCAAAAGAGGATCGGGCATTACCGTGAATTGGGTCGGCAGGCCCATAAGATGCGTAACTCGGGACTTTTCGAATTATATCATCCTATTCCATCATCTGCACATATGCAACATTGATCTTTATATTTGGTGTGCTACAGTAGCGGAAGAATATCGTAACGAAGAATTCATCAAGCGAACGCTTCGGCCCTGCCAAGGCGGCTTTTGCTCGCCGGCAGTTCATACGGGTCGAGGCCCAAGCCGACCACTAGCTCCATCGCCGGGATCTCAGAGAAGTCAACAACAGAGTCAACGTCATCGGCCGCGATACGTGCCACACCCGGACCGAGGATGCCATTTTCGGTAGGTTTTTCCGAGTCTGGACCCTCCGCCTATGTTAATTCCTGATCGCGTTTGGAGAATATCTTAGCGATCACGAGCGTTCAATAAAGCCAAGAGATCGTATATGAAGACTCCGCCAATCGATGCCTTGAGGCGATTAGGAAATAAGAAATACTACTTGCTGAAATGGTATTTTCACTTCAATTATCACATCAGAGATTTACTTAATGGAAACAAGCCCTACTTGCTGGTATATCAAATGGGTAAGGTTGGTTCCAGCACTATAGCGAAATCGTTACTTAAATATCGGAAGGACTATCGTATATGTCAAATTCACACGCTTAGAAAAAGGGTTCTAAAAGACGAAGAATCATTTTTCGTGGATAACTTTGATTTTCTCAAAACAATCGACGAATATATTTTGATCGGTCAATATCTGTCGAAAAGAATAAAGAACAAGTCGGGTAAGACGAAATACAAAATTGTGACTCTGATAAGGGACCCTATTGCAAGAAATATTTCCGCCTTCTTTAACAATCTGGAACGGAGGATCATGCTGCAGCACCCGGTCAATGGGAACGACGTTGGGATAAGTCATAATGTAGAGGAATTAATGGAGCGGTTTTGGAATGATTTCAATCAGCATGACGTCCCGCTGATATGGTTCAACACCGAGTTAAAACGGGCCTTCGGCATTGATGTATATTCGAGGGAATTCCCCAAATCGAAAGGATTCGACACATACCACGGAGAAACAGCCGACGTCTTGTTGATCAGACTCGAGAATCTCAGGGACTGCGCCGGGGAGGCCTTCAGGCAGTTTCTGGGGATTCCGGATTTTACGCTTACGGACGTGAACGTGGGGCACGATAAAGAATACAGCGAAGCCTATGAACGGTTTCTGAGCTCTGTAACCGTACCGCCGTGGTACCTCGAAATGATGTACAATTCCCAGTACGTCCGGCATTTCTACACCAGAGACGAGATTCAGGGGTTTGTGGACAGATGGGGCGTTTCCGCATCGGGTTCAAAAGCACTACCGATGCCGGCGCCCCCGGACACCGAACAGATGAAAAGAGCCAAAAGGACATTGACCTTCAAAGAAGCGCTCATTGTCATTTTCGGTGACGACACGTACAACGGATGTGTGGATCAGTGTGACTCGGAAATCGTCTTGGGCTGGGCCCGGAACTGCCGGTTTCCAAACGAGCGCCTCTCGGTCGAACTGGTCATGGACGGCGAACTCCTGGACACAGTAAAGGCCGATCTCTATCGTGAGGATTTGTTGGAGGCGGGAATCGGCGACGGGAAGCATGCTTTTTATTATGTCATTCCGCCGGCGTTAAAGGACGGTCGATCCCATGCGATCAAAGCAAGAATTGCCGGCACGGATCGACTGCTCATTAACGGAGTCCGGACGGTCCGATTTTGATCGTTCAGACCTTTCCCGTACAGACCGAGAAACGCGAGGAAATCAGGCATTTCTTTGGATGCGTATGGAAAGTGACACCCTGCGTAAATTGCTGTACTATGGGGACGCGTACGAAACAAACAGCAAGGAGTCGCAACCATGTCAGCACAGGGACCGAAGACAGCTCCCAGTAAGAAGTCGATTCAGACGGCCCGGGAAGTATGGCCTTATGTAAAAGAAGATTATACGGCGGCCCACGAGGCCAAGGCGCAAGGAAAGCCCGTTGTGTGGTCTTGCGCCGTAGTGCCTAAGGAGTTGTACTGGGCCATGGGCGTAACCCCCGTGTTTCCCGAGCATTTTGGTGTGATTTCGGGCATGATGCGCCGGGGGGGATCGCGGGACGAAAGCGTGGACAAGGAATCCGTGCGCTTTTCCCGACTGGCGGAATCCGCGGGCTTCGCCAACTACCTCTGCGGGTACGCGCGGGCGAGTATCGGGCACGTGCTGTCTGGCGACCTGTCCGACGCGCCGTTGGGGGGCCTTCCCAAACCGGACCTCATCGTTTCCAGCAGTTTCGTGTGCGACCTCAGAGGCAAATGGTTGCGTTACCTGGCCCAAAAGCTCGAGGTCCCCTTTTTCCTTCTGGACGTTCCGGAACGGGGAAGCGACATTCCTCTGGATACCCCGGGGCTGCGATCCGCCCTTCTGCCCTTCTTCAATCGCATCAAACGCGGGGAACGGAATATCTTCTTTTCTCCGCCGGCGGATCACGAAACCGCCTACACCGAGGCCCAGTTCAGGGCCTTGGCCCGGTTCATCGAGGACGTGACCGGGAACAAATTCGACCAGGACCGTCTCAACGAGGCCCTCGATCTTTCGTATCGAACCAATGAAGTCCGCATGGAGATATTGGAGCTTCGCAAGGCCGTACCCGCGCCCATGGGCGTGGCCGACGGTCTCGCCACCATGTATCCGGGCATGTATACGTCGGGGACGCAACGCGCCTACGACTTCTACGTACGCGTCAGGGACGAACTGAAAGAGCGCGTGGCCAAGGGGCTTGGTATTATTCCGGACGAGAAGTTCCGGCTGTTGTGGTTCGGACTGGCGCCCTGGTTCAACATGTCCCTTTTCAACTATTTCGAGAAGTACGGCGGCGTGTTTGTATACGAGCCTATCTACAACTCGACCCCCTTCCCGCCCCGTACGCCTGAAAAGCCCTTCCGGGAGCTGGCCGTTCGCACGCTGCAGCACGTGGGAGGCGGCATCGGGCCGGGCATGGTCGGCCAGGCGGTGTCCACCCTGGTCAACGCGGCCCACGAATATCGGTGCACCGGCGCGGTCCTGTTCTATCTGATCACCTGCCGTCCCGTGGTGTTCCCCACGACCGAGATCGCCCGCGTGCTGCAGGAAGACCTGGGCATCCCTTCCGTGCCCATCGAGTGCGACCTGATCGACGAACGCACCTACTCGGAAGCCCAGACATTGGCGCGTTTCGACGCCTTCGCGGAACAACTCCTGAAAAGCGCGGCCTAGGCGGGATCTGTTCGCGGAATCTTGGGTATTGTGTCTAAAGAATGCAGAACTACATTGCCCTGATCCACAAAGACGAGGATAGCGATTTCGGGGTGTCGTTTCCGGACTTTCCCGGTTGTTCCACGGCAGGAACCACGATGGACGAGGCCAGGAAGTTCGCCTATGAAGCTTTAGCCCTGCGGATCCAGGGCATGCTTCAACGAGGAGAGGCCATCCCTCGGCCCTCGCGTCTTGAAGAGGTCCTCGACGTTCCGGAATTCTCGGACGCGTTGGCCTTCTTCGTTGTAAGGGTGTCGCTGTCCGTGGAAAAGCCGAAAAAGAAAACGGCCCGTGTCTGTATTTCGGTTCCACAGGACATTCTGGACAAGATAGACGCTTACGCCAAACGCCGGGATATGTCTCGATCGGCTTTTCTGGTGAGCGCCGCCGAAAAAGCCATGGAGGAGAAGTCAGAAGGAAAATGAAATCCGCCGGAATATGAAGCGGCCTTCCGGGAATGCCGAGCCTGGGCTCGGCCCCCCAGTGGAAGAAGGCCGGGAACGCGCCCATGGGATGGCATAGCCGTGGGTATGTGCCGCATTTCGATTGCTTTGGAGTGATGCAATCGATCACGTTTCGTTTGGCCGACTCGCTGCCGCAGGAAAAACTGCGCCGGTTGGAAAAGGAGCTTGCAGACAGGCCGGAGACGGAGCGCGATGCAGTAAGGCGACGCACCATAGAAGCATGGCTTGACGCGGGTATGGGGTGTTGCGCGTTGGGGCGTCCGCAGCTGGCTGCGTTGATGCAGGAGACTCTGTTGAAGTTCGACGGGGATCGTTACCGGCTCCTGGCATGGTGTGTGATGCCCAATCACGTGCATGTGCTGATCGAGCCCTCAGCGCGCTTGTCGAAAGTTGTTCAGTCATGGAAGTCGTTTACGGGTCGCTGGGCCCTGGCGCACAATGCCGAGCTGGGGCTCGGCGTTCCCGGGAAAGGGCTGTGGATGCGGGATTACTGGGATCGGTACATCCGCGACGAGCAGCACATGAACGCCGTGGCGGCCTACATCCATAGCAATCCGGTGGCGGCTCGGCTTTGCCGGTCTGCGGAGGAGTGGCCGTGGTCCAGCGCGGGGTTTGGTGAATCGCCGCCAAACAAGGCATGATGCAGCAAATCCCGATGGGGAGGATCGGGCTGGTATGAAGCGGCGCTCCGGGAACGCCGAGCCCCAGCTCGGCCCCCCAGTGGAAGAAGAAGCCAAGCTTGGGCTTGGCGCGCCCAGGAGGCGAGACCGGGAAACGCGGCCTGACTGAAGACCGACACATCGAGTGGAAGGCGGCCCGGCTGGGCGACCGGATCCAACGGGTAGTGTTTGCGTACCGCACGATAGGTGAAAAGGTAGGGTATGCCACCCAAGAAGCCGCTTAAGAACAGCACGCGGTCATGCTGAACGACCCCCCGGCCCCACGCTTGCCGGCTCGCGCGGCTCTTTCTGCTTCTCAATCCGCTTTCCGTCTGATAAACATAGAAGAATCAGCCACGAATGACGAATCACCAGTAACCGTAACCTGGAGGCCGTCATGCGGAAAAGGATCCCCTGGCTTCTGTTGGCGTTCCCCGTAACCCTCCCTTCGCTTTCCATCGCCGTTGAACGCGGCATAAGAGTTTCCGTCAAAACCCAAGCCGGCGCTTCTATTGCATTGTATGAGGGTTCCCATGCCCTGGTAGTGGGAAACGGGAATTATACGAACGGGTGGGATCCGCTGCCCGGAGGGCTGAAGTCCGTGGAACACCAGGCCGAGGTATTCAATGGCAACGGGCTTGAGGACATCCGACATAGCGGAGTTGATCCAAGGCTCGATCAGTTCCCAAGTCTATAGGCAGGAGGTTTCGATGCCGGAAGGCGCTTGGATGGAAACTTTGGAGCTTGGAGGGAAGGATGAGTCCTGACGGCAAAAGCATGCTCGATAAATGGGTTCTCGGCTTCGTCTCGGTCATTGTGTTGTTTCTGTTGTGCGGCGGGCAAGGTCTTGGCTCACAAAACGCCAGGGGAATCGGAGTGGTGCTTAAGACCGGTTCCGGAGCGGAAGCCAAGGTGGAGAGCATTCCCCTTTATGACCGAATGACCGCCGTGATTATCGGGATCGATGAGTATGGGAACTTGGGGCGTGAATACCACCTCAAGTACGCGGTCAGGGACGCAAAAGGGGTGGCGGAAACCCTGCGCAAGTACTATCCCTTCGAAGAAATCATCGAGCTTTACAACGGGCAGGCCACCCGAGCCAATATTTTGAAGATCCTGCAGGGAGACCTATCCTCCAGCGGTTCGGATGATGCCGTGCTCATCTATTTCGCCTGTCATGGGATTACCCGGTCGACTGCCCAGGGGGACTTGGGATACCTGGTGCCCTTTGACGGTTCCGTGAAAATGGATGAAATGTACAAGAACATCTCCATGCAGCAGATGAAGTCGGACATATCTCCGCTGATTCCGGCCAAGCACGTCCTGTTTATAGCGGACACCTGTTTTGGAGGCCTGCTGCTCGCCACCCGTTTTTCAGGTTTGGAGCCGGAGCACCGGACGGCCTACCTGCGGGAAATCACGCGCGAACCCGTTCGTCAGATCCTTACCGCGGGTGGAAAAGATCAGCAGGTCCTTGACGGGGGAATTGGAGGCCATTCCGTTTTCACGGGTCGGCTTATCGCCGCCCTGGAGGGTGTGCAGGACTTCATTTCCGCTCGCGAGCTGGGATTCAAACTGCAGATGGAGGTCTATGGCGACGCCGCGGCAAGGGGCCACGCGCAGAAGCCCCTGGTTGGAGAGATTTACGGGACCGGAGATTTCGTGTTCGTGCCGGACTCGGCCAAACGGGATGCGAGGGAAAAGGGCGTTGTGGAACGGCTGGAAGCCGAGCTGGCCGAATTGGAGCGACTCAGGAAATCGGCGGAGGAGCAGGAGGAAGAGGCCCGGCTCCGGGAATTGGAACGGGAGACACTCGAAAAAGAGGCGGCCGTCAAGTTGGCCCGGCTGCGGCAGGAGGCGGCCGGCAGGGAGGCGGAGCGCCGGGCGAGCATGGAGGAAGAAGCCCGGCGAAGCGCGGCCGAACTGGAAGTCCGGGAGAAGGAACGCCTGGAACGCCTCGCCTACCTCGAGGCCAAGGCGGAACAACTCCGGCGGGAAGTCGAGAAGCCCCACCAGGTTATCGGATTGGCCGAATGCGTAAAGGAAATCCACGGGATCAACGAGACCATCGTGCTGCTTGAAAAGGACTTCGCGCAAGAGCGGAGGGAACAGCAGGAACGAATTCAGGAGGAGTATCGTGCGAAGACCGAACGCATCGCGGGTCAACAGGTGGACCCTTGGGACAAGATGTTCGAGACCGAGGCGGAGTACAGGAAGCGTTTGGAAGCGCATCAAAACAGGGAGAAGGGACTGACACAGGAACGGGCTTCCAAGGAACTCGAAGTGAACGATCGGTTGGAAAAAGACCTGGAAGCCCAGAAAGAGCCTCTGCGTGAGCAGGTCCGGAAACTCACGGAACGTCGCTTCGACGTGTCCCCTTCCCGGGTGGAGTTCCAACTGCTTGCGTACGTGCCCGAGCAAGGCCATTTTGAGCTCCAGGTGAATTTGAAAGACACCGGGATTTCCTCGCCGGACGGAAAGGAATGGTTGACGTTATCCGGTACGCTCCCCGTTGCGGACCGGAGTCGCGCCAGACAATTTTACCGGCATCCGGACCTCCTGGTTGCCTCCGTGACCCTGCGCGTTTCGGAGGCGGGTCATATCGTTTTGGACCGCCTTGTTTTTCTGGGACCGGAAAAAGAACAGTACGAAACGGCGGGCATGGACGTCGGGTGGATCGAGCCCGTCACGGCCATGAAGTTCGCGTGGGTCCCCGGCGGATGCTACGAAATGGGTTGCGGGAGCTGGACAAGCGATTGTGACGGTGATGAGCAGCCAGTGCACGAGGTGTGTTTAGACGGGTTCTGGATGGGAAGGTACGAGGTGACGCAAGGCCAATGGAAAAAGATCATGGGAAGCAACCCTTCGTATTTCAAGAAAGACGACCACTATCCGGTTGACCAAGTCTCCTGGAACGACGCCGAGGAGTTCATCGAAAAGCTGAATGCCCGGTCTTCGGGCGGTCAATACCGCCTGCCCACGGAAGCCGAGTGGGAATATGCGTGCCGGAGCGGCGGTAAGGCGGACAAATACTCCGGCGGGAGCGACGTGGAACGCGTGGCGTGGTACACATCGAACAGCGGTAATTCAACCCACCCTGTGGGTACAAAGGCTTCCAACGGTCTCGGGATCCACGACATGAGCGGCAACGTGTGGGAATGGTGCGAAGACTGGTATTCGCAGCATGCGTATTCTAAACATCGGCGCGACAATCCTATATTTACGACAGGCGGCTCCAGCCGCGTGATCCACGGCGGCAGTTGGGACAATATCCCGGGGAGCATTCGGTGCGCCGATCGGGACTTCTACACGCCGGGCATCAGGTACCGCTACCTCGGGTTCCGCCTTGTGCGCGAGCCTTAGATGCCAGACTTTTCCATGAAATGGATTAAACGGGGGGTACCTCGTCCAGCAGCACAAGTCGAACGAGCGTATCGAGACCTCATCGGACAGGGTAGCAGAGCTATCCTCTGAATGCCTCTTTCAACCGTTCCATCATGATCTGGCAAATCCTTCCGTCCGCATCCATCATCGAGCGATCCAACATCCAGCCCTTGGAAAACCGAAATGTCGTATACTTGTTCTCGTAATCGTTTTCGCGCGTGAAAGAGCGGAATGTGAGCCGATTCCCGGAAGGGCAAACGATCATTGCTTTGAGCCATCGTTTTTCCCAAGGTTCCCGGCAAGCCACAATCCGGAGGTCCCGACAGTCCCACCACTCTGCGTCTTCCGAGCCACGCGAGAGCGTCTCTCGAAATAGCTCCTGTGCCCTCTCCGGGCTCATCTTAGCGCTATCCCGAGGATCTATTGACTTTCCGGGCCATCGCCAATATTCGTCCGCGAAGAGGCCGTTCGCCTGTGCCTCTACCATCATTTTGAGAGCAGCGTCAGCGGGCATCGACCAGAAATGACCCTGCTCAAAATAGAACCTCCTGTTGGTGTTACTTGGCCGTTTTTGACGCCAAACCACCGTGTGGTAGTCCGTATCAAGACGAAGCTTTAATGCCAAAGTTACGCCGAGAGCTTCATTTACGACTTTCGAAGTATCGCGATACTCTGCCATTCTGTCAGCTCCTACTTAGATCCCTTCTCGATCCATGGAATGGTCAAATAGCTCGACTATTTGTTGAGAATTTGGTGGACCAATTTGACCACTTTTTCCTGGTCTTTGATTAGCTCCTTCGATGAACAATTAATGAAGCTTGTTTGGGTTTTCTTCGGGTTGACGAAATCGTCAGCTCGATCATAGCCCCATTTTCCAAGGAAAATCAGAAGACCTGGTTCTAGCAAATCAAGCCAGCGTTCGAAATGAGGACGACAATTGTTGATGACGCCTTGGGCCGGGTGATGCTTGTCCTTCGTCATTCTGCAACGCACGACATTAAAAAACGCAATATCATCCAAACCAACTTCACATTCATCGAATGGAAATTTTTTGATGATCCACCACTTCGGCATGTAATCTTCTAGTAATACCGTGAGTTCCTCCTTGAGTTCCGGGGTTGGTTTGCGTTTCAGCCTTCGAAGCACATCCGTGTAAGCGGCGTCTTGTTCCCTATGTTCCGGTTTGCAAACCGCAGGGTTTCGGCCGACAAGTACAAGCCCCTTTGGGCGATAGTTCCGGCCGATGAATCCTGGTTGTGGCACGTTTTCCCCCGAATCGCGAAGAAGATTGGAACTCGTTCTAGTCGTGCATGCTTCGCAAGAGACAATCCGTGCAAACTCCTTGGCGATGTCCATATGTCAGGCTCCTTTTCCAACTCGTCCTGATTGCTTTGCCCTCTCTTTCTATCTTGCACTACCAAGCCTCATACCTCGATTTTGTAATACAAAAAGCGGATTATGTCAAGTTGACGTTTTCAACAGATCCAATTTTTCAAGGAATTGAGTTGTCGTCGTGACAGACGATCGTCGGCATGTTTTACTATCTGCAAAATCGAGAAAGGCTTCCTCCAGAAAGGAAATCACGATCTGAAAAAACCATCAGAGCGGCGGAAATATCATTTTTTGCATGCATATATTTCATTGTGACAAATATGATTCGCCGAGACACGAAAGCAAAACAGGCAAGATCGTACAATATGTAGTTTCAACCCGGCGATTTCCCGTGCGGCCGAAACCATGAGTATGATCCCGAAGGAAGCGACGGCGTCCGGTGAATCGCCATCAAAGAAGGCATGATGCAGCAGCTTCTAACAGGAAGGATTCGGCTGGTATGAAAGAGCACTCCGGGAACGCCGAGCCCCGGCTCGGCCCATCAGTGGAACCGGAAGCCAAGCTGGGGCTTGGCGCGCCCAGGAGGAAGTCCGAGAACGCGCCCATGGGATGGCATAGCCGTGGCTATGTGCCGCATTTCGATTCCTTTGGGGTGATGCATTGGATCGCGTTTGCATCCTCCTCTCCGACATGGAGGCGGGCGATCAAACAAGGCATGATGCAGCAGCTCCTGAGGGGGAGGATTCGGCTGGTATGAAAGAGCACTCCGGGAACGCCGAGCCCCGGCTCGGCCCATCGGTGGAAGAAGAAGCCAAGCTGGGGCTTGGCGCGCCCAGGGGCGGGACTGGGAAGGCGCCCATGGGATGGCATAGCAGACGCGAGGTACGCGTCACGCCCCGCCACCAAAAACAAAAGGGCTACAGATTACCTGTAACCCTTTCATTCTTTGCTGGTGCCGAGGGACGGAATTGAACCGCCGACACGGGGATTTTCAGTCCCCTGCTCTACCGACTGAGCTACCTCGGCGCAAGGTTCCCATTTATAGGAACGCGGGGGAAATTGTCAAGCTTTTTCGAGGGAATTTTAGGGCGCGGGGGCGCGCTGTGGGTTATGCGCCGCCGGACTTCTTCGGCTCTTCCAATGACCCGCTCCGCCAACGGCGGTGCGGCAATGCTTAATAAGTTTGAAGGGAGTCCGAGGGAAACTTCTCAAAGTTTCCCTCGGCATGCTACTTCTTATCTTCACTTTCCAGGTCCGGAATCGCGTCCAGGAGTTCGTCGTCGGAAAGGTCCAACGCGTCTTCGAGTTTCCACTCGTTGAGATCGTTGGCCAGATCCTCCGCGCGTGCGGTGGTCTGTTTGGGTTGCTCCGCGTTCGCAGTGGGTCGTCCTGCGGCGCTTTCATCGAGAAGCTCGAATTCGTCCAGATCGTCCAAACTGAGGTCTTCTTCGTCAATCGAGGTCAGCTCGAGATCGTTTTCATGCAAGCCCGACGTGTCCTGAAGAAGGTCCTGCATATCGATGGAAAACGCGGCGCCTTCACCCGGAGGGGGAAGCTTGGATTCCGGTGATGGAGTTTCGGGCGTGTCGGAGAGGAAGGCCGGATCGCCTTCGGAAAGCTCGAACTCGTCGAGATCCAAGTCCGAAGGGCCCTGTTGCCGGATCGGTTCAGGGGTTACGGAAGGCGCGGGTCCTCGCGCGGAGGGCTCCGCTGCGAAGCGCTTGGCGCCTCCGGAGTCGTCAAAATCGAATTCGATAGGACCCAGATCGCCCGATCCGCTCTGTCCTCCCTCGAGGGGAGCGCGAGCGTCTCCGAGACCCAGCTCGAGTTGCTCGGTCGAAAAACCAAGATCGGATTCCTCGAACAAGTCGCTGTCCGAAAAAACGAGTTCTTCGTTCGATTCCGCTTCAGGCTCCTGGAACGTGAAATCCGACTTATCCGAGCGGGCGGTGGACTCCGCAACGGCCGGCCCCAGCAGGGTTTCCGATTTGGAAGAAGGCATCAGCCCCAGACCGAGCTTCCTTCTAGTCTCCCTCAGGTCGGTGCTGCATTGCCGACAAGAGTCCAGGTAGTCGAACGAAATGAAGCCGCACTTAGGACACTTCATAATGGTCCCTCCTCAGATTGGATGAAGCGCTTCCAGGGCCGCGAAGCGGGTTGCCAAGGTCTCCGAACCGATACTGAACAATCGCCATGGCGGAAAGGGCGGCCGTTTCCGCTCTGAGCACCCTCGAACCCAGGTGGGCCGTGGCGAAACCCATTCGAGCGGCCGCGGCAACTTCTTCCGTGTCGAACCCCCCCTCAGGGCCGACGACGAGCATGATCCGGGATTCGGGCGACACGGCCTCGAGGACCTCCTTGAAAGGTGTGCAAGGTTTTTCCCAGAGAAGGATGCCATGGTGCGTGGCCGAAACCTCCGACAGGAAGGTATTGAAATCCACGGGAGGCGACAGGCGGGGAAGCCTCACTCGGCCGCATTGTTTGAGGGCTTCGATGAGAATGCGCTGACTTCGCTCCAGCCAATGGCTGCCGTCCTTTCCCGATAAGACAACGGATCGGGGCGTGTAGAAGGGCTTTATCTCGGAAACGCCCAGTTCCGTGGCCTTTTGAAGAATCCATTTCATCTTTTCGTTTCGGATCATGGCCAAGGCAAGGCCAAGGTCCAGTTGCGATTCCGTATCCACGCGCCGGCGACCGATGAGACGGACCCGGATTCGATCCTTCCCCGTTTCCTCGACCAGTCCTTCGTACGCCCCGCCCTCCCCGTCCAAAATCAGGATTTCCGTTCCGGATTTAATGCGCAACGTCACTCGCAGATGATGCGCTTCGGATCCCTCCAGCGTCGCCCATCCACTCTGAATCCGATCCGGAGGGGCGAAAAAGCGTCTTAACGGCGGCCGAGTTCGAGGCAAACCCATTCCCCACCATAACGGCGTCGCAGAACCTCGAGGGGTTTGAAAAACGCCACGATTTCATCGCCCTGTTCCCTCAAAAGGCCGGAGAGAATCAATCGACCGGAGGGATCGGTGCATCGGATCAGATCCGGAGCGGTGTTCTGCAGCGTTTTGAAATCCAGGTTGGCCGTCACCAGGTCGAACATGCCTTGCACTTGGTCCGTACCTCCCCGCCGCACCTTGACGCGATCTTCTAAATGATTGACGGATATGTTTTTGCGTGCGATGGCTACGGCGTCGGGATCGATATCGATAGCGAGCACCTGAGTGAAACCCGCCAGAGCGCCGGCCATGGCCAGAATGCCGGTGCCCGTGCCCACATCGAGCATGGTGGACATGGGCGAAGCGGACGAGTCCCGAACAAGCGCGGCGTCTTCGATGGACTGGAGGCACAGGGCGGTCGTGTCGTGTTGCCCGGTTCCGAAGGCGCGCCCGGGATCCAGTACCAGAACCTGTTCACCGGGTTCCTCGTGGTATTCCTCCCAAGAGGGTCGAATGGTCAGACGCTGCGTGGCTTTGAAGGGACGAAAATAGGCTTTCCAGTTTTCGGCCCAGTTCTCGTCGTTCAGTGTGGACTGGGATAACCCGGCTTTGCCGCATTCGGGAAAGGCCCGGGCCACGCGGTCCAGGATGTGTTGGATGTCCGACGCCGGGGACGTGGAGGGCGCGTTTCCATTGGAGTACACTTTGAGCAAGACCCGGCCGCCGGGCTCGTCGATCACTTCGACGCCTGTGAGGCCGTATTCAAAGAGAAGCGCGACGAGGGCGTCCTCCTGTTCTTTTGGGGCCTGTATGGAGAACACGCGCCATGGATTCATTGAAGCACCGTTTTTTCAATCGACAAATACGGGACGTTGTTTAATCCTGAAAAAGCTTGACAGGGCCGGGAGGCGCCGGTATCATTCCTCTGAATGAAGCATCATTCAGAGGCGTCCCTACCCGACCGAATATACTATGAAACGTAATAGTGATAAGTATAACCGAATTATTGAGGCCGCTGTCAAGGTATTCGCCCGAAAGGGCTTTTACAATGCCAAAGTCTCCGAAATCGCCAAGGAGGCCAAAGTAGCCGACGGCACCATCTACCTCTACTTCCAGAATAAGGACGATATCCTGATCAGTCTTTTCGAAGTGGCGATGGAAAAGATTCTCAGGAACATGAAAGGCCGGTTGAGTCAGATCTCGGATCCCATCGAGAAAATCGAACTTTTTGCCGCCGTGCACCTGGAACTCGTCGAGAATTCCAAGGAGTTGGCCGAGGTGATCCAGGTGGAAATACGTCAGAGCAGCAAATTCATGAAGGAGTACAGGAACGATAAATTCATTGATTATTTGAACCTGATCGCGGATATTGTCCGGGAAGGACAAGCCAAGGGCGTGTTTCGTAAGGACATCGTGCCCGGAATCGCTAAAAGAGCCTTTTTCGGAGCGTTGGACGAAATGTCCAGGTACTGGGTCCTGTCCACCAGGCGGAGCTATTCCCCGCAGGTTGCGGCCGAGCAAATCAGCCGCATTTTTGTCAGCGGACTGATTCCGCATCCCAATCATCCGTCCCAGGGCGAGTGATGGGACGAACAGAGGGAAGGAAGTGGAACTGCCGCACCGTGACGAGAGGCGAAGCCGCCGCGAAGCGGAAAGGATCAGGGCCCGAGAGGAGCGTCGAGCGCGGGTGAACATCGCATGGGACACGAATCTCTTTGCGTTTGAGGCGCATATTCGATTGTAGGCCAAGGAAATGAAAAACCCGTTCAGGGAAAGGAGGAGCAGGTGGACATTATAGTATGCATCAAACAGGTACCCGACACGGAGACACAGATTAAGATCGATTCCGCAGGCACGGACGTCGTGAAAGACGATATAAAGTGGATCATGAATCCTTACGACGAATTCGGCGTCGAGGAAGCATTGCGGCTGAAAGAAAAGCACGGCGGCTCCGTCACCGTGGTCAGCGTGGGACCTAAACGGGCCACGGAAGCCATCCGCACGGCGTTGGCCATGGGAGCCGACAAGGGAATGCTTCTGAATGACCAGGCGTTTGAAAACGGGGATTCTTTCAGTGCGGCGAAGGCCCTGGCCGCGGCTATCAAAACCCTTCCCCACAGCGTGATTTTTTGCGGTCAACGCGCCATAGACGATGATAACGCCACGGCTGGCGCGGCTCTGGCGCATTACCTGGGCATTCCTCAGGTTTGCGTGGTGACCAAAGTCGAGGTGGCCTCGGATGGGGCGTCGCTTACCGCTACCCGGCCCGTCGAAGGTGGCAATCTGTTGATTCGAGCCCAGCTTCCTTGTGTGCTGACGACCCAAAAAGGGTTGAACGAGCCTCGATACGCTTCTCTCCCTGGGATCATGAAGGCCAAGAAAAAACCTCTCGAGGAAAAATCAGCGGGCGACCTTGGACTGGATCCTTCCACCGTCGGCGCCGCCGGCAGCAAAACGCGCATTCGAAAGCTGACGCCGCCCCCGACGCGAAAAGCCGGACAAATTGTGCAAGGCGAAACCGTGGAGGAGAAATCCGCCAAGCTGGTCAAGCTCCTTCATGACGAGGCAAAAGTGGTCTAGAGCGTCGGAGCAGGCGCCCGGCGTTGACGGCCCGAACGAGCGGGCCCATTGGATGCGGATCGCATCAAAAGACCAGGAACGGATAAGAAGATAAGGAGAACGACCAACATGGCTAAGAATATATGTACCATAGCGGAGCAACGGAACGGGGAATTGCGTAAAATCACATACGAAACCGTAAGTGAAGCCCGGAGGCTGGCCGACAGGACGGGTGGAAGCGTAACGACGATTTTGCTGGGCGGGCCCGGCATCGGTTCGAAAGCCGCCGGCCTCGGCGCGTATGGCGCCGATGCGGTGATCGTGGCTGAAGACGAGGCGCTCTCGAAATACACCACCGACGCGTATTGCCAGGTAATCGCCGCGCTGGTGAAAGAGAAAAGCCCCTCGATTCTGATCATGGGCGCTTCTTCCGAGGGCAAGGATCTTTCCTCGAGATTGGCGGCGGCCCTGGATGCCGGCCTGGCCATGGACTGCACGGCGCTCGATCTGGACGACAATCAGAATCTCGTGGCCACACGCCCCATGTATGCGGGCAAGGTGTTTGCAGAAACGAAATTCGCCGACGGCTGCCTCCAGATGGCGACAACTCGTCCCAATGTCATTTCCGTGGCCGAGCCGGACCAATCGCGTTCCGCCGCGGTGGAGAAAACCCCTGTAAGTTTGGATGCCGGAAGTCTGAAAACGGAACTCCTCGATGTAATGGCGGATACAAGCGGAAAAGCGGATCTGACCGAAGCGGAGATCATTGTTTCGGGCGGGCGCGGTATGAAGGACGGCGAAAACTTCCGCATTCTCGAAGAGCTGGCGGATGTGCTGGGCGCCACGGTAGGCGCTTCGCGATCGGCCGTGGACGCGGGCTGGCGGCCTCATCGCGATCAGGTCGGGCAGACCGGAAAAGTGGTCACGCCGAATCTGTATATTGCATGCGGTATTTCGGGATCGATTCAGCACCTGGCCGGCATGGCGTCGTCCAAAGTGATTGTCGCCATCAACAAGGACCCGGACGCCCCCATCTTCCAGAAAGCGGATTACGGTATCGTAGGGGACCTGTTTGACTACGTTCCCGTGCTCACGGAAGAGTTCAAGAAAATCAAGTCAGAGTAACTTACATGACCGGAGAAATCCCGCTGTGGCGGGATTCTCCCGGCCTTCCCGTATGGGCTTCCCCCCGTTTCGCACGGCGAGCCCGGACACGCGCCGGCGCCATCTCCAGACAGAGAAGAAGATCGTTATTCGCAGGGAAGCGGATCTGAAACCGTTTCCTCCCCTACCCCCTTTTGAACTCTTTCGGGCCGGTGTCGGTTTGAGGGTTCGACAAGCGCCGCTTAATCGAATACCAGTGAAGAACTCGGCGCACCGGCGCCGGATTTCCGGTTCTTTCCCGAGGCCGGCATACGTTGGTGCAGGCGCTTTCCGGAGTTACGTCTAGACAGAGGACGCCTTTGGTGAAGACGAAGAAG